>JAHJDP010000048.1 GCA_018831195.1 Candidatus Eisenbacteria bacterium
GAGGCTCTTTGCCACACGGACGCGCTTACCGCGCAGGCTCAAACAATATTACAACCGCACGATTGAGACCCGCTGCATCCCGAAGAACCGCCGTCATGAGCTGAAATACGCCTATTAGACCCACGGCGAGCATGAAAAGCGCCTGGCGGCCGTAGGGACCGCCGGGCGCTTGACCCCCTCAGATGCAATTTCCGAAGCACAACCCTTCTATTTGATGCATTGGGGTCCCGGCTTCATCGGCTGAGACCGTTCCCACCAAGCCACCACTTTCCATACACTGTTGCCGTATTCGTCCAGCCAGGGCATCTCTTTAAGGTCGAGAACAAACTCCCCGCCGACGCGAAACGTGTCAACGACGCCATCCTCCCGCCCTCGTGGAACCCTCATATCCAGGTCAGAGAGAACCACACGGCCGTTGCATCCGGCGATGGGGCTGTCGATCAGGCTTCCCACGACCCAATCGACCGAGATCTTTCCGATCAGGGCATCGTCAAACAAGCCCGAGACCGATTGGATCTCCCGCTCTTTCTTCCAAGAAGGCTGGAGATCGGGATTCCGGGCGACATCGCGCGGGTTGAAATGAAAGATAAAATCATCCGCCAGGAGCGAGTCGTAGAGAACGATGCTCTTTCCTTCGATGGCTTGTTCGATAAAGAGCGGAATCTGCGCCCACGAGGTCGCTCTCAGGGCATTGTCGTTGATGATAGGGCTCTCGGGATCATGCGCGCATGAGAGAGCCGCAAAAGACAGGATAATAAAAAAGAAGCGTTTCATTGTCATCCCTCCTTCAGACAGCGACGACCGGCATGATCCACGCCCCGGCTCCATCTTACTTGCCGGGATGAGGTTTCAACTCGCATGCCTGCTCGTCTAACCCCGGAGAGATAACTCTTAAATCGCTCCTATATTTTCATCGATGGCTTTATTTGCACGCCATCTTTCAATCCCATACTAATCAATTCTGGTGAAGGAGTCGAGAGAGAAAACCAGGAACGACCTTGTTGCGTTCATATCGGTGGAGCGGATGGCGAGGATATCGGGATCCACGAACTGTCTTGAAAGCAGTCCGGCCCAAAAATGTAATTGTTATACTCTCCGCTCTCCTGTGCGGCTTAGTAGCATTGCTATTTCCTTCACGCGGCGAAGGCTTCGGGGGGCTGGTGTAGTACCCGGAATCACAATCTTCACTTGTTCCTCTGCCCGAGTCCCATGCTGAGCCGGTCCACCCGCAACCGATTCGACATCGGGGCGACTTTCCTATATACTTATGGGATAGAGTCGTCATACATCGGTATCGCCGTGCACCGGCGCAAGAGTACCATGGGATTTGGAAATGAAGCGGAACCAACAACCCTCAGTCTTATCTCCGGCCGCGATGCTGGTCTTATTGTTATGCATTTGTCCCTGCCTTGCCGATTCACCCGGTTCACGAAGTGACATTGTTTATCCTGATTGGACATTTCTAACCGAGGATCCTTTTCCACTTTTTGCCCCTGTCGTCAATCCCGTCCTGACCGCCGCGGATGTCACCGATACACCGGCCAGCTTTCTTGCCGATCCCTTTATCATGTTTGTGGATGGGATCTGGTATATGTTTTTTGAGGTCTATCTGACCAATCCTGAGGATGCCAATATCGCCGTGGCGACGAGTCTGAACGGATTCGACTGGACCTATGATCGGCTGGTGCTTCAGGAGGAGGGTATCTTTTCATATCCTCATGTATTTAGATCGAACGGCGACTATTACATGATACCCACGGTGAGTTATGCCGAAGATGTTAAACTCTATCGGGCGGATAGCTTCCCTTACACATGGTCTCAAACAGCTATCTTGGTCGATGGCCACATCATGAGAGATTCCTCCATCCTCTACTATGATGAGACGTGGTGGTTGTTTGTCGGAGGGCAGGGAAGCCGGGATTGCTATCTTTACTATTCAGACAGCCTCGCCACGGGCTGGACGGAACACCCGATGAGCCCGATTATCGCCGATGATCCCAGCAAAGCGCGCCCGGCCGGGAGATTCCTGCTCCTCGACGACAACCGGATCATTCGCTTGGCTCAGAAATGTGATGAAAGTTATGGTGAGGCGGTCCGGGCTTTTGAGGTGGACCTCCTGACGCGGTCCGATTACGCGGAGCATGAAATGCCGGAGAGCCCGGTTCTGGAGAAATACGGCGATGGGTGGGCCCGTTCCGGCATGCATACATGCGATGCCTGGTGGACGGGAGAGTACTGGATCGCGGCGGTGGACGGCTATGGACCCGGCGGGTGGTCGATCGGGATTTATCAATCCAGACCGCTGGCCGCGGCGGATGAGTTTCTTCCCCCGGGAAGCCCGGGGCCGGAGCTTGGACTCATCACGCCCAATCCGGCCTACACAGAAACACAAATCGCTTTGCGGGTACCAGCGGGGATCGAGCAAACTCCCTTGCGATGCTCCATCTATGATCTCTCGGGCCGCCGGGTAAGGACCCTGCTGGATCAATCCAGACCGGAAGGAAGATACACCCTGACATGGGATGGTCAAACGGATTTCGGAAACGCCGCCTCTCCCGGGCAATATTATATCAGGCTTTCCTGGGAGCATAATTACCAAACAGGAAAGATAACGTTCGTAAAATAGATGCGTAAAAAAACGTCAGAGAAATGAGGAGTTGGATGATGGGTAATCTGTGCTCTTACACAATAGGTATCTTCCTTCTCTCGATGTTCCTTTCGTTTCCCTCCTTTGCCGCCGTTTATACCATCAGCCCCGATGGATTGGGAGATTACCCGACGATCCAGGAAGCCGTCACCGGCTGTGATCCGGGGGATATTATAGAGTTGACGGATGGAGTTTTTAACGGAGACGGCAATCGGGATATCGAATATCATGGCAAATCGATTATCGTACGGTCGCAGAGCGGCGACCCCGAATCCTGCATTATTGATTGCGAAGGCAGTGCGGTCGAATATCACCGGGGCTTCTATTTTCTCTATCAAGAAGACGCCGATGCGAGGGTAGAGAATTTAAAGATCATAAATGGCTATGTCAGTGGAGATGACTGAGTGTGCAAATCAGGGGGCGGGATCCTCTGTCGAAATGGTTCAAATCCGACTATCGTTAATGTTCATTTTGTCGATAACTACGGCAGATACGGCGGCGGCTTTTACGCCTATAACGCCGAACCGACCGTTATTGATTGCACATTTTGGAATAATTCCGTCGAGCTGCAAGGAGGCGCCATCCTGTGCACCACGGCATCTCCAATGATCATCGGCTGTACAATTTACGGCAATACGGCGCCCGACCAAGGCGGCGGGCTCTTCGCTGAAGAGGGCTCTTTCCCCGTTCTTGAACGGACAATCATCGCCGGCAGCCTCGATGGGGGATCGGTGTTGAGTTTACCCGGCAGCGCCATCAGTCTCAGCTGCTGCAATATCTATGGGAATGCCGGGGGTGATTGGGTTGCGTGTATCCAGGACCAGTATGGCTTTGACGGTAATATCTACGCGGATCCCCTCTTCTGTCTTCCGGAAGCCGGGGATTTCACGCTGCAATCCGGGTCGTCCTGTCTTTACAGCCATCATCCCGGCGGGTGGGTCTGCGGCCTCATCGGAGCCCATCCGATCGGGTGTCCGGCATCCTCTGTTGCCGACGGTTCTGTCGAGGCCGCGACCTGGGGCGGGCTTAAAGCGCGGATCAATCGCTAGCGCAAATCATAGAGGGATTTTATCATTCCCCATGTATTTGAACGCACCGGTGTTGTGGCGGAGACAAGATCCAGAAAATCGAAACGCGTCCTTCCCTCTATTCCTCCCCGCATCACACGTATAAAATAAAAACCCGGTTCCAAGCAAATCACCTTCTCCGACTGGACCCAGTCGTAGGTGCAGGCTCAGGTCCCTTCACTAAGACCAGGAATGGTGACGAGGGTGTCGGTGACAAGAATCTCGTGTTCATAGGTTCTGTAGGAGATATAATATTCCCGGATAAGCCCCAGGGATCCGGCGCTGCCGATATAATCGACAAAACAGATGGGCTGTTCAACCATCAGCTCATAATCACACCATTGGCCGGGGCGATTAAACCCATCAACCGCCAATAGATTAGAAGCATGCATATCCGGCCAATCCGGGCAAAAAAGCGGATTGTCTAAATCTTCATAATCGATAAGGCTCTCCGCCTCGATGCGGAGAGGGAGTTCTTGAGCGGATGCCGTCATTGCAATCAGGAGACAAAGGGGCAGGGCGGCTAGAAAGAAAGTGTGGGAATTTAATGACCGAATGGAATGATCCCTTGAGTTTTTGAACGGGTTCATCATCGCATCCCTCCTTGGCCGCTGAAAAATCCGGACCTGATTTTCCCTGACGAATCGTCCCATTAAATGACACCAGCAGTATAGGATGAAAATTGCAAAATAGCATCCCCGGATAGACGGCCCTCCATAAAATCTGATTATGGAATTCCATCCAACGGCGATGCGACAACGGCTTGCTCTGCGCCTCGTTAGATGGTACGGATTAACCGGAGGTTGATATCATGAATTCAATTCAGTCGGCCCGGCTCTTCCCGCCCAGGACCCTCTTTGGAATCCCCCGGATTCTTTCCGTTTTTCTTGTTCTCTGGATTGCCGCCTTCGTCTTCGGCGCCGTTCCATCGGCTGCGGCCCTGGAGCCGGGTGATCCCTTTATCGACTTTGAGCTTCCATGGCTCTCGATGGAGGGGTCTTTGGGAATCCGTGATCTGCTCTCGTCCTCCGACATGATTGTCTTGGTGCTATGGAACCGCGGGTGCCCCCATTGTACGGAAGTGGCGCTGGGCCTTGATGATTTCGTGGAGGCGGTCGCTCCCTACGGCGTCGAAGTTGCGGGGATCCTCTTCGGCCCGGATGATCCGCTGAGTCTGGAACTGCTGCTGGAGCGGGAAGAAGTCGACCTCCCGCAGCTCTGGGATGAGCATGCCAGGATCGCCGCGGCCTATGGGCTGGGGATGGAACATCTGGGGGTATTCGTCATCGATTCGAACGGCATCGTTCGAGCGGTTTTTGACCATTCCATTCCAGATCTGACCGATGCGGTTCTGCCGGTGGTTCGGGATCTCTCCCAGCACCCGCAAAACTCCCGAGCGCCGCAGAACGATCCGTCATCAGCCTCCATTCCCGGCATGAGCTTGAACATGGATTTGCCGTCCCTCAGGACCGATGGGCGCTTCCGCTTTCTCAGCACCGAGAATGCGCGGCCGGGCGATCACGGTCTCTATGGCGAATCCTTGGAAAGCGGTGCTCTATTTCTTTACCGTTGGGATCTGAGGCTGCATTGGGGCTTGGCGCGGGGTATCGAATTCGTACCCCTGCTGCGTGTCAGTAATGAAAGTGATGGAATCCTGACGGAAGGTCCGGAGAAGTTCTCAAGCCGGTACGGATCGGCCAGTCTCTATTTTCACCGCCGGCACGTCTCTTCGACATTCGGCGCCTTCAATGCCAGGATATCACCTTTAATTTTACAGAGATGGGATGAAGAGGATGCGCCGCCGCTGGGGGGCGTCTCCGGCTGTGCAACCTGCGGCGCCGGCGCCTCCGGATTAAGCCAGCGGAGTTTGGAGGTGCTGGGTCCTGATTATACATTCGAAGGACTGGCCGTCAAATGCAACCATCGTTATGTTAAAGCTGAAAGCTGGCTGGCCGTGCCCTCGTGGGAAGTGAGTGTTTCGAACACCGCGACCCCCGAAGAAAAATCAGCGGCGCGCTATCGCCGGATTCTATACGGCGGATCGATCGATCTTGGACGTGTAGGTTCCGAAGAACCGATTTTCGGACTTCCGACGCCGTATGGCCTTCGATTCGCCTACCTCAATGTGGGAGAGGACCGAAGAACATCAGGCCTGGAGGGTATTCGTCCATCAAGTGAATGGGACGAGCACTCTTATACATTGATGGCCGGGCTGGGACCCTGGCAGGGGTGTCGCGCGGAAGTCGAACATGTCTGGTGGCGCCTGGCCCTTATCGATCAATGGAGCACCGGCTGGGAAGTGGAGAAGATGAACCGCCGGGCCCTTCGCGCCGGTCTCCGCGGACGATGGCTGATGGGATCAACCGCTGTTTGGATCAAGGCGCACCGGCTCTGGCTCGAGCAGGGATTCGATCCTCTCTATGGCGCCCTATCCTATGATGGAAATCATGAGGGGTGGCGTTTCTCCAGCGGTGTCCAGTTTTTTGACCGGGATGGAGGGAGCCGGGAACGATTGTCGCTTTCGGGCTTCTATCGGGGCACTCAAGAGATAGACGATGAAGAAGCTCCCGGCTTTGGTCTGATGGATAACAGTATCATCAGTTTTTCCCTCACGGGGCGGCCGGTGGGGGATCTCCTGGCAGGAATTCATTTTGTCCATACGGCAACGAACGTTCCGCATCCCTCAATTCCGGATGAGGAGAGCAATGGATACTCCCTCGATTTGAGATGGGAGGGGGTACCCACGGTGGATCCTATTCTTCGTATTGACGCGATTCGCACGGACGACGGATATAAAGAGGTCCGGACCGTCTGGCAAGGATACCTATCGGTCCGCGTTGTCAAATAGCCTTGCCTGCGCTGCTTGACATGGGATGCCAAGGATTTTATAATGGGTCCGTTTCAGTAGATGCTTTTTGAAAAACCAAGAAGAAGGGGTGTTGCCGATGAAATTCAGTTCCAGAAAAGTGGATGATGTCCTTGTGTTCGATCTCAAAGGACCCCTTGAAGGGGGTGAAGAGTCATACAAAATCAAGGATGTGATCAAAGGTGAATTGGACGGCGGCGCAAAGAAGATCCTTCTGAATATGGATAAAGTCAGTTTTGTTAATTCAACCGGTATCGGTATCATCACAGCCGCCTTCGTCAGCATTCAAAATGCCGGCGCTCAGATGAAGATCGCCAATGCCAATGAGAAGATATCGAGAGTCATGATGGTCACGAAATTGCTGGAAGTCTTCGATTCATATTACGAGGAAGACGAGGCTTTAAAGGCTTTTCGGGGCGGTCCATCCTAAGGGTTTCAATCCGGCCGCGCAGGCGAGAGGCTATTCACCGCCTTTCCCGTTGTTGTGGAGTTTTTCCAAAACCCTTCCGAGCCGCCGCTGCGTTTCGGCGGAGTACCAAGCGTCAAGGAAAGGATTGTTATCGGGTTCTTGCTCCATCGACTGATACAATTCCAATTTCATTTGGGATTTCAGCAAGGCCGCCGTCCGTCCCGTTGAATGCGTAAGACGGGCGGCTTCTTTCTCAGCCGCCTCCCTCAATTCTCCGACACCGGCAACCCTGTCCACCATTCCCATCTGTTGGGCATCGCCGGGCGGAAACAGGTCTCCGGTCAGGGTTAAATTTAGGCGGTGAGTGAGGGATTCCAAAGACGTTCTCACCAGGGTGGCGGCAAAAGGGGGGAGTGGAACCCCAAGAGCGGATACCTTCATTCCAATATGGTAAGGCCTTCCTGATGAGGCCAGAGCTTGTTCGGCGATCCGTCGGTCGCAGGCAAGCAGCAGAAGACATCCGGCCCCGACGGCATGGCCATTAACGGCCGCAACCGTCGGCCGGGGACAGCATGCCAAATTAAGAAAGACTTCTTGGAATCGATTTAGAAAAAGATTCAACTCTTCCCGATTGTATGAAGAGAGAATCGAAATGTCTAATCCGGCAGAGAAAAAATCTCCATATCCGGTCAGGATAATCGGCCGGGCCGGGCCTTCCTCTTGTACAATGCTCATTCTCTTCAGAGCGGCATCCAATTGATTGAGAAACTCCGGCCCCACGGCATTCCCCCGGCCAAGGGAGATCTTCACCCAATCCCAATGCGCTTCTTCGGTAATCTCAATCTTCGACATGATCCTGGCTGTTCCTTTCCTCATCCGTCCGGCCTCGTGACCGCAAACGCTCGACCGTATTCCGGACTTCTTCCAGTTGATCCGGTTGGATATAGCGCGATGTCATGGCAGGATCCTCATCATGCGCCCTGAGGATTGTTTCGCCGGCGAGGCGCTTCTCGTGATCGTCGCCCCGCTGACCGGCGATCAGATATAGAAGGTAAACAGGTGGAAGATATCCGGAATTTCGCGCCAGAGCTTCAAGCGTCCAATAGCGGGCCTTGTCCAATTCCCCCGATTCATAGCAGGCGACGGCAAGGTTATACACCATCCGGGGGTCGTCCGGGTATTCCAAAACTCCCTGCTGCAGGACCTCCCGCCGCTGCTCTTGAAGATTGTTGGAATAAAAAAGAAAGGCGGCGTGCATGGGGGGAGGGTGATTCTGATAATAGGGCGCCGGATCATCGGCGATGATATCTTTGATTCTTTGGATCGATGCGTTCCCATGATTGATGGTAATAAAACTCCAGGTATTGCAGAGGGATAGAAAGAGAAGCAGGGTGATAAGCGGTTGACCCGTCTCCTTATACTTTCTATCCCGGATCCAGACAGATGCAAAGAGGATGAGGGGCAGTCCGGTGAAGGCGATGATATCCCAATCCGCCGAACCCAGAACCATCTTCATCAGTACGAGAACAACCACAGGGGGAAAGGCAGCGGCGGCCAGGATCAAGCGTTCGCGGTTTTGATAATCCCCTTTCACCAGGAACCTCAGCAGCAACGGTAGGCCGATGAGCGCCCCCAGCGGCGCGGCCAGGATCAGGCCATTGAGGCGCTCCCACCAAAGGGCCGGTTGCAGCAACGTCAAATCACCCGGGCGGGGGGATGTATATTGATGAAAGAGCTCCGGCATCAAAAGCGGGGACGCCAGGGCGCCGAGAAGAATCATTAACGCGGTGAGGCGCACGGGGCCGGAACGGGGACGCTCCAGAAAATCACTAAAAGGCTCCGAAAAGAAATGTACAAGAAGGAGCAGCAGCGGAAGCGCAAAGAGGGCCGCGATGGCATGGAGCAGAACGGCGATGGCGAAAAAAATAAAGGGAAGCAGGCGGCTCTTTCCCTCAAAGGCCCTGAAAACGGCCGCCAGGGAGAGCGCGATAAAGGCCAGCGCCCAGGAGTAGGCTTCCACATAGCCGCAATAAAATTGCAGGGCCCCGATCGCAAGGAGACCCAGCTGGATGAATCCCCGCTGGTAGGCTGATTTCCCCAGGACCCTCGCCAGAAGGACGGATGCCGCCAGGTAGGGGAGCCCGGCCAGCGTATTGAGGATCGATAGAACCACACGGGGCTCGATTTTTAGGACGGCGGGGATCCATTTCAGGGCCTGATGAAACAGGACCATTGTGCCCCACTCATAGGGGAGATGAATCCCCCGCAGGGCTTGGTCGTATCGGAGCCAATTGTCACCGAGAAAGGCGTATCGGGAGCGGAGGATCCAAAACAAGCCGACGAGCAGAACCGGGATTCCGGTATCCGCGATTCTTTTTCTAAAGGCCGAAGCCCCCCCATCCGCCAGCAGGTGGCCCCACGCCTCAATGCCCCGGCCGAAGAGACGGCCGGCCGGGCTCCAGAGGGTAAGGAGCGCGGCGGAGAGCCAAAATAGAAGCGAAACCGGCAGAGGGAAATAGGTAAGAAAATGAAATCCCCAGTTCCTTAGATGGACCGGCGCCCCGGGTTGATAGACGAGAAGGGCGAGAACCCCCAGGAGGGCCAGGGGGGGCAGGAATCTTCTTATGAGTGATTTCACGGGATATCCGCCCTTCGCCACATCCTCGTCCTGCCTCGACCGCGCCTTTTTCAGCGAGCGATGGATCCAGATGGATAGAATAAGGGGGCAGGCGCGCCCCGCCCAGTCCTAAGCGCCGCCCGATCCCAGGAAAAGGAGAGAACTTCAGTGAGGGCTCCCCTCTGCCGATTATTCCATGGAGGCCCCTGAGATGGGCCCGACGAAATGGAGTCAGAGACCGTGGCGCGATTACTGATACTTGATGACAATACTGAGCTGCTCGAGACCTTCAAGGAACTCCTTGAGCTTCATGGGTATGATATTGTCACGTGTCCATCGGGATTACAGGGCCTCCTGCTCCTGGGGTATGAAAAACCGGATCTGCTGATACTCGATCTCCAGCTCAAAGATTCCGAGGGATTTCAGATCTTCCGAATTCTCCGCGCGGATCCACGCTCTGCCGATCTTCCCGTGCTCTTCGTCTCCGGTGTCTTTCTAGAGAAGGAAGTAAAGATCAAGGATCTCGCGCCGGAGGGAGGGGGCCCGACCGCATTTCTCTCCAAACCCGTCGCCGAAGAGGTCTTGATCGCTGAAGTGGAGCGTCTGCTGGCCCTCTCACGCCGGATGAATAGCGCCGCGTAGGGCTTTACGCCGAATCGTCCGAAACCCCATCCCCACGAATCAGTGACAACGAACCCAACCCTGAACTCTTCCCGCTTGGAGCCAGCCAAACCCTGAGGTAGGATGATGCGTCATGAGTCGCAACTCCTTGAATCCCCCCCCGCATCGCTTGCGAGCGGACGCGGCCCTACTGGGCGTTGCGTTTATATGGGGGATTACCTTCTCCCTCGTGAAAGAAGCGCTGACCGATGGGCCGCCCTGCTTTTTTTTGGCCCTCAGATTCCTCATTGCCACCATCATTCTCTCCCCTTTCACATTAAGGGGGACCGGTTGGCCTTGGCGCAGCGGCGCCCTTCTGGGGATCCTCCTGGCCGCCGGATATATAACCCAGACAATCGGTCTGCAGTCGATCGAGCCGGGACGCAGCGCCTTTCTTACGGGATTGGCCGTCGTTTTTGTTCCGCTGCTCGGCGGACTTTTTCGCTGGGATCGGCTTTCCAGATGGGACCTCTTCGGAACTTTTTTGGCCTGGGTCGGCGTGACCTTTCTCACCGGTTGGATCTTTCATCCCGGCGGACGATGGCAGGTCGGGGATCTGCTGACCCTGGCTTGCGCCGTGACTTTCGCCTTGCACATTCTTGTTGTCGGCCGGAGTTCACCCCGCCATTCAATCCTCCGTCTGACCTGGATTCAGATTGTTACAGCGACGATTCTCCTCGGGGCCGGCGCCTTCATTTTTGAGCCGCAGGCTTTTCAGCAAGCCGGGAACCCGGTGAGCGGCTCGCCGACATTTCTTGGGATAAGCACCCTCTTTCTGTTCGCCGCCGCGGGAACCGGGCTCTTCGCGACGGCCTTGGCCTTTCTCACGCAAATCCGCATGCAACGGGAGACAACACCCACGCATACCGCCGTCATCTTTACGATGGAGCCGGTCTTCGCCGCCCTTTTCAGCATTGTGGTGCGGCACGAGACGGCGGGTCTGGCCGAGATCCTCGGTGCCCTTCTGATCCTCACCGGGATCTTCTCCGTCCAACTGGGCCGGTCGCATCAACAGAATCGAAGAATCAAGTGGCAGAGTATCAAGTAACAGAGAGCGAAAGAATCCTTCGTTCGGGTTGTTCGAAGCGATGGGGATTGATAGCCTTTGGTAGTATTGATTCATACGGCCCCAACGAACCGAACGGCCCGAAGTCGCCCATCCGTCCGTTCCGGCTCACGGATCCGCAACCACCCTCTGGGGGGAGAGATTTGTCACCGTGCTGCCTTTCATTCGGCCGACCATTCGTTTCAGACTCCTCATGGCCTTTGCCGCCTTTCTCATCCTATTGGCCGGATTGTCCTACTGGATCGAACACCAGGCCAGGATTGCCCTCGAGAAAGAACTCGATAGCAAGCTGATCGCCATCGCGGCCGCGGCATCCAATCCGACCATTATCTCCAGTATTCAACTTCCCTTTGTTCTGGATTTCGTCCCTGGGGATGAGAACACGCGAACCTATCGCATCATCCGGGATCGTCTCCACCAGCTCAAAGAATCAACCGGTGTCGAGCGGCTCGGCATGTGGAATTTCGAGGGCCGGATCCTGATCGATTCCGACTCCAGCACGATTGCGGGACTCGGCGGTGTTACGGCGAATCTCTACCGCTCTCACCTGGAGCAGGCCCGTGGGGGAGAAGCCTCCGCCTCTTTTCTCTTCCCGGGCAGGGGCGACCAGGTTTACAAGATGGGTTTCGCGCCGGTGATCCGTGAGGGGATTCCACAGGCGGTGATTGTCGCCGAAGGGAATGCCGGCTTTCTCGCTTCGGCCGGGCGGATGCGGCAGGTTCTCATTTCAGTCGGTCTGGTGGCCCTGCTCCTCGGCGCGCTGGCCGCCTGGGGATTGGCCTCGAGTGTCACGAGCCCCCTCCGGCGGATGGCGCAGGCGGCGCGTCTCATCGGCGGGGGTGATCTGGAGAGCCCGGTCACCACCGCCGGTCCCGGCGAGGTCGGCGAACTCGGCCGTGTCCTCGAGGGGATGCGGCGGGATCTGCAGCACCGCGATCAACAGCTTCGCCTGATGGTGGCCGGCGTGGCGCATGAGATCCGCAATCCCCTGGGGGGATTGGTGCTCTATGCAGACCTTTTGGGACAGGATCCAACGCTGTCGGAAGAGGGGCGGGCGCAGGCGGCGAAGATTCTCAGGGAAGCCAATATCCTGGAGCGCATCGTCGAGGAGTTTAACATTTTCGCCCGTCCATCGGTGCCGGAGCTGGAGTCGATCCGCATGGCCATCCTCTGGGAGGAGGTCCGTCCGCTGGTTGAGGGACGGATGGTCGAAGAGCGGTCGGCGGCGCCCCCGGCCATCAAGTGGGTGGAGGAATGGGAGGCGGATGAATTTTCCGCCGACCGGCGGCAACTGCGACAAATCCTCCTGAATCTTGCCTTGAATGCGGCCGAGGCCTTGGGCGCCGCAGGAGGGATTATCCGGGTGCGGTCCCGCCGGGCGGCCGGTGAGATTGTTTTAGAGGTGGAGGATTCGGGTCCGGGCGTGGATCCCTCAAAGTATGAAGAGGCCCTGGAACCCTTTGTGACAACCAAGGCCAGGGGCGCTGGTTTGGGATTACCGATGGTGCAGCGGCTGGCGCGGGCGCATGGCGGATCGGTGGCGCTGGATCGTAGTGATCTCGGCGGACTGGCTGTTCGTGTCAGATTGCCGCAGGACGGTGATGCGGATTCAAGGGAGTGATGGTATGAGCCACGTTCTTATTGTTGAAGATAATCGAACCTTGGGTGAAGCGATTCGGGATGTCCTTAAAAAGGGCGGCCTTCGAACCCAATTTGTGGAAACGGCTGAAGAGGCCTGGGAGAAGGCCCAGGATCAGTGGCCGGATCTCGTATTAACCGATCTTCGACTTCCCGGCGAAGATGGTTTGTGGCTCCTGGACAAATTGAAGGGACGGAATCCGACCTCGAGCGTCCTTGTTTTGACGGCGCATGGTTCGGTGGAGAAGGCGGTCGAGGCGATGAAGCGCGGCGCCTTCGATTTTCTCACCAAACCGATTCGCATGGATCAGCTCCTGCTCAAGGTGAATCAAGCCCTGGACCTGTCGAGGGAGTACCGGCTTCTGCTGGAGGAGAAATCGCTTCTGCATGAGGAGGTTCATGCGCGCTACAACTTTGGTGAAATCGTCGGGGAGAGTGATGAAATGCGGCGGATCTATGAGCAGATCCGCAAGGTGGCGCCGACCTCGAGTTCCGTTCTGATCTCCGGCGAGAGCGGGACGGGGAAGGAGGTCGTCGCCCGGGCGATCCATCTCAACTCCCAAAGGAAGGACCGCCCCTTTATCCGGGTCAACTGCGGGGCGCTGGCCGAGGGGGTCTTGGAGTCGGAGCTTTTCGGACATGAAAGGGGCGCCTTCACCGGCGCCGTGCGCCAGCGCCGGGGGCGGTTCGAATTAGCGCATGACGGATCGATTTTCCTCGATGAGATCAGTGAGATTCCTCCCTCGATTCAGGTCCGTCTTCTGCGAGTCCTCCAAGAAAGGGAATTTGAGAGGGTGGGGGGTGAGGAGACGATCAAGGTCAATGTCCGGGTGATGGCGGCGACCCATCGCGATCTGAAAAAGTCAGTGAAAGAGGGGAAATTCCGCGAGGATCTCTTTTACCGGCTCTATGTCATCCCGCTTCATATCCCTCCTTTGCGGGAGCGGCGGGGAGATATCCCCAGCCTCTGCGCCCACTTTCTCGAGCGGCTTACAAAAGAACTTGGGAAAAAATCACTGACTATGGATCCCGAGGCACTGCATTTGCTCAATCTATATGATTGGCCGGGCAATGTGAGGGAGTTGGAGAATGTTTTGGAACGTGCCGCCGTCCTCAGTGAGGACGAGAGAATACGGCCCCGGGACCTGCCGTTCCAAGACCAGAAGAGGTCCCAATTGATCCCCCTGCCGGAGGGGATCCCACCCCTCAAAGAAGCGGTGGAAGAGATGGAAAAACAACTCATTAGGAGGGCGGTAGAGAGGGCGAAAGGCATCAAGGAAGAGGCAGCGAGACTGCTCGATTTGAAGCCCAGCACTCTGTACTACAAACTCGAGAAATACGGACTTTTAGAGGGCACATCAGAGAAGGAGTAGCACCTTTGCAGAGGCAGCGTTTCCCCGGAAAATTGCGGATGACCCTCAGGTTTCTGATGGTGTCGATGGCGATTTCGGCTCTTTTGGCCGGATTTTCCCATCTTCATGCCCAGAATGCCGTCCATCCGGCCTCTTTAGAAAGACCGGAGATGTCGCTGGCGATGTCCGACCTCTCCGTACCTGAGACCCTCCAGGGAGACCCCGAGATCCGTCAGGCTTGGTCCATTTGGGTATTGGAGAAGAGCCAGTGGGATTCCCTCGTCATCGAGCGGAATCAACTGGAAATCTCGGCCCACAATTTGGACCTGCGGTTGGCTGAACTCGAAATTGACCCCGCATCCAACGAGCCCAAGAACCGTGTCGCGCATGCCGGCATCCTTGCGGATGGCGAATTGATCCGGGAGGAAGTTGATCGGATTGACGTGGAACTCGTTGTTTCCCGTAATCATCTTCGGGAAACCTCGCTGCGCATTCTGGAGCGGATTGATGCCGCCATCGGGGATCGTAAAGAAACAATCCCCCGAAATGTCCACGATTTTCGTGAAAACCTCTTGGTGTGGCAGGGGATGTCTCCCCTGATTCCCACCATCGAAGTTGAGATAGGCCCCGAAGATACCCCCGATGATTTGCGGGATAAAGCGGCCTATTTGAGAGATCTCGCCGATGGTTTGGATCATCTGGCGGGGGTTTTAGAACGGCGCCTCGAGAGCCTTCGACGGGAAGAGCGTCTCTTAAGAGGGGCCGAGGAACTCTGGGATGAGGCCGACTTCCTCGATGATGGGGGATCCTGGCAGAGCCAGGGAGAGGCGCCTCTCAGATTCCGCATTGAAGGTGCTCACAGCCCAATTAACGCCAAACCGGGGTCCGTCCTCTTCTATACCCCGGATGGCGCTTGGAACCTGGACGATCTACTGGAGGAGCGTCCCACCACAGAAGGAGAGATGCGTCGCGTTCTTGGTATCTTGAGTTCTGCCCAAGAAGAGGTAGCATTCCAGAGTGACTCTGCTCGGGCTCAAGCTGAACGGTTGGAAGAGGAAGCCGTGGAATTGGAAACTCCGTAGGAAGTTACGGGGGCGTATCTATAGTTATAACCGTTGTTCGCTAAGGAGTCCGATCCAAAATCTATCGCGTGTCTTCTGCGCGTGTCTTGTCATCCTATCTGTTGCGCTTCCTTGCGCAAGGGCTGGAAGTTCGCCCTGGCAGGGATCCATACAAGGTGGATGGATCTACGAAACCAATATTCAAGAGGCCCTTGATCACAAGGCCGAAGAAGATGATCTGCTCCTCCGGCTCCTTTGTGATATCCGCCCTCCCCTTGTAAAGGCTCACCGACGGATTGGTTTTAGCACCCGTTTCCGGGGTGGTTTGGATCGGTATGCCCAGCTCATGGAAGAATCACGGTGGCTGGCCGAGGGTCAGATACAGGGACTTTGGGATATCGGAAGAGGGCGGCGTTTGCAGATCACGGGGAGCCTGTTTGATCAATCTTACCCCGACAGTCTGAACAGAGATTATCAGCGCCGGAGAGTTGAAATCAGCTTCCGGAAGACCTTTGAGAGCCGCCTGTCGTTGAGCATTCATGGAGACACCCGGTGGCTGGATTATCGTGAAACCCAGCGCACCGACGAAAAGGGCTGGGGCATCCGCCTGGCCGGAGGCCACCCCCTGAGATGGGGATGGCATGGGGAGGGGACCTTCCGGATCGGCGAAGATCGGTTTGGGCGCAGATCCCTCAAACCCCGCAGAGAACCGGAAGGGGATCATTACGAATACGAGCTGGGACCGGATCAGAAGGATGGCGTGAGAACGGTTGGCCTGTCACTCCGCCGGTTGAGACCCTTCATTTTTCGCACCGGTTATACCCTCACCGCCAGATCCAGTAATAGCTTTGGTTTCTCGCAAATCCGGCATGAGTTCTCCATGCTGGCTTCCCTTGCCCTCCCCTGGACGATGGATCTCCAGATATTGGGGACGTTGCAGTCGGCCCGGTATACCGATAGCGGGATAGATACCGTCTATGTCCTTCGCGCAGGAGAAGATGTGGAAGCGCGGGACGACAACAACTCTCTCACCTTGAGGCTGCGCCGCCCTCTCCGAGATGGGCCGATCATTGAACTGCGTGCCGCTTGGTACCGAAATGAATCGCTTTTGGTCGGGCGGTATTATGACAAGTGGCAGGTCGGATGGGCTTTGCGCTGGGGTTTGCGAAAAGAGGATGATTGAAACAGCGGGAGATTTTTAAGGAAGATAGAGGGATGCCACGGAAATTTGAGGGTCATTGGTGGACAGGTCTCAGAAATTCGTGGATTCTGGACCATGGGAGGCGGTCGAACCGGGATTGCCTCTTGATCGTTGAAGTTTAATTCATTGTGGGAGAACAGGTTATCAGGTTCTTTGGGGCTCTGGATCTAGGGAACTCCCTCAGTCGTCGCTGGCACGACTTTGGCAGTAGTATAGAAACGCGACGCAGCACAGGACACCATGATTGACATCCGCAGAACAATCATCTGGGTGATCCTCCTCGGTGCCGGGGGATTCCTCATCAGTTGTGATGAGGGACCCCCGGTTCCCATTTCCCCAGAGACCACATGGACATCCCTTCGCTATCACGAGTACGGAGTTGAGGGCTCCGTGGATCTCGTATTGGATCACAATGGCAATATCGATGTGACCGATCTGCGCGATGGTAAGACGATCGCTCAGGATGGCTATCTGTCCAAAGGCTCTGTTGTTGAAATTGATAAACTCGTCGCTGCGGTGGAACCTGTGCCAAGTCGCGCTGAGGTTCCATGTTCTGAGGGCCCACGCTTTTTTGTCAGCATCATCCAGGATGATATGGTTCTCTCGTTTGGAGGGAGCCCCTGCCAGCCGGTCCCGGAGAATCAGGCGGCTCTCGCTGAAACTCTGGGCCGGATCGCCGGTTATCAATCCACCTTCAGGCCGATCGTCTATCATTCGATCGATCAAGGGCGTGGTCATTTGAAACCGGGCCACTATATTCTAAGAAGCCAGGATGATGTCAGTCGGACGCTGCAAGAGCTATCACCAAGCCAGCCGGTCATCTGGCCTTCGATTCGTTTCACAGAGGAGATGATCCTCGGGGTCGTCGGCGAGTGGGATCTTCTCGCGATTCAAGTGAGAGATCTCTCTTTGACCGAGGATGGCCAAGTGAAAATGACAGTGCTTGAGACGATTCCGTATGAATCGTGCCATATTGATGATGGATATCCTTTTCACTTCGTTCGTTTGCCGGTGAACCACGGCGATCTATTTATCGAACGAGAGACGGAAAAGGTGCCCTGTGGGGATTTTTAGTTTCCGGGATGGCATCCCCCAATCGGGAACATAATCCCAGGAATATGTTTCCGGCATGCTCGGAAGGGTCCCTTGGGCTCTTCCGGTCATGAGGGTTTCGAGCCGGATTCTGTTGGTCCGGATCTAGTGTTGGATTGACTGGAAGGGAGATCGTAGCAGTCAACTAGTTGTGGCCACGTTGGTTTGCAGCAACGCTGGCTGCCCAACTCCATTGCTCGCACAAGCATGAGGGGGCCCCTTTCAGTCAAGAGTGTCTTCGCCGGGTTCTTCGGAATCCGGCGAAGCCTTTTTTTGAGATTATCCAACAGCCGATCAAGACGACGGCGCATCCGCGGCGCCGATGGGGAATCGGCTTCCAAAAATCTCTCTCCAAAAGGCCTCCTGTTTGGATGTCTGCGTCGCCCGCCAGAAGAGATGCCCGCATCGTTCACACCGGCCGATCCACCGTGTCGACGCCACCACATAATCCGGCACCGCGCCTCGGAATTTTTCGGGGGAATGACGGTTCAGTGGGCCTCCGCACCGGATGCAAAGGGTCCAAGGTCGCAGGATCCGGTTGATTTTGGCGATACGATCCAGATCGCGAAGTTGATCGCCGACCCGATCTGATTTCAGTAGGATCGTCGGAGGGAGGAAGGAGAGATCCCGATCGGCGAGGAGACGATGGGAACGTGTGAGAAGGATGGGTGGGGGTTCTTTCGGAAGCCGCCCTCCGCTGAAGATCGACGTCTCACATCCCAGGGCCCGGAGTTCACGCCCCAGACGAACCACCGTCTCGTCACAGACCCAGATAGAAGGCTTGTGAAAAAAAGGGAGAAAGGCTAGGATGGCTCCATTCTGCCGGAAAGGTTTGGAACCAGGGAGGGTTGGGATTGACATATCTTAGAATCCTATGGGTTGTGTGGCTCCTGGTCCCCATGGGGCTGGCAGCCCAGGAAGTTCCGACGGCCGCGATAGATCCCCCCAATATCAAACCCAATAACATTCTCGTTCAAGATGCTCCTAACGACAATGGCGGGGCTTTGCGCATCACATGGGAAATTCCCGCCTCGCTCCCTGAAACAGCTGAGCGAATTGAGCTGTTGCGCCAACGATTCCTAGAGGGGCAACCGGAGGGAGAGGTCGAGATCGCGGCTCAGCTGCCACCGATCATGATGGAGTATAATGATTCGGGCTTGGAGGATGGTTATAGTTATACCTATGCCGTCCGATTCAACGGGCCGATGGGGGCCGGTCCTGAAATGTGGAGCCAGCTGCCGGTCAAACCGACAGCGCAATGGTTCCACACCGCGAAGTTTTATCTGCTTATGATCCTGATCTTCCTTTCCGGTGCCATTCTCATTTCCTTGCAGATGGCCGCGCGGGGTAAAAAGTTCTTTATCCGCAAGATCGCGGGACTCGACGCGGTGGAAGAGGCCGTGGGGCGCGCCACGGAGATGGGCAAATCGGTACTTTTCATCCCCGGTATCCAGGATTTGGATAATGTCCAAACCGTGGCGGGACTGACGATTCTCGGATCCATCGCCAGACTCACCGCAAAATACGAGGCAGAGCTGCATGTTCCCGTTTCCCGTTCGCTCGTGATGAGCACCGCCCGGGAAACGATCAAAGAAGCTTATACAACAGAGGGGCGTCCCGATCTCTACTCCGAAGAGATGGCGCATTATCTCACCGATGAGCAGTTCGGATATGTCGCCGCCGTCGACGGTATCATGGTGCGTGAGAAGCCGGCCGCCTGTTTCTATATGGGCGCCTTTTTCGCCGAGAGCCTCATTCTCGCCGAGACGGGAAACTCGATCGGCGCCATCCAGATCGCCGGGACAGCGATGCCGACACAGCTGCCTTTCTTCGTCGCCGCCTGTGACTATACATTAATTGGCGAGGAATTGTTTGCCGCGTCGGTGTATCTCTCGCAGGACGCCCGCGCCATCGGCTCACTGAGGGGTCAGGATCTGGGGAAGGTTCTCGCAATGGTGGCCATTTTGATCGGGGCGGTCTTTGAGACGATCAGCCGCTTGAGTGACGGCTCCGGGGTCGCCACGACGGTCGCGGAGTTCCTGAAGGACATGTTCAGTACGACATTTTAGCCGAGACAAGAAAGGAGATAGGGAGAGGTGTATACACTCAGGGTGCTCATCCCGACTCTCATAACATTCATTGTGGGAATTGTGCTTGTCGCGGCGATATTTATCCCGCGCTCGCCGTTCCGGGAGATGGATCAGCATTTCTCCACCTATTTTGATATTGTCGCCGCCTTTGCCTTTATTCTCGGCGGCGGTAATCTTGTGAGAATGCACGGTGATAAGGTCTATCGGAAGGCGAGGGATTGGCCGTTCAGTATTGTCGTCCTGGTGGGTTTTTTGGGAACCCTTATCTTCGGTCTTTTGAAATTGAGAATGAATTTCACCATCGTTCCCGCCGGTGATTACATCGGGACCGGAACCTGGTTTAAATTTATCTTCGACTCGATGTTCACACCGCTGTCAGCCGCCATGTTCAGCCTTCTCGGTTTCTTTGTCGCGTCGGCTTCTTATCGCGCTTTTCGCGCGAAAACCCGCGAGGCGACGCTTCTGCTCGTCTCGGCTTTTATTATTCTTTTGGGGCGCACTCCGATGGGGCACTATATAACGGGTTGGCTTCCCGATTCCCTCAGCTGGTTGGACATTCCGAATCTCAGCAACTGGATTCTGTCATTCCCCAACGCCGCCGGGCAGCGGGCGATCATGATCGGTATCGCTCTGGGGATTGTCTCCACGTCGTTGAAGCTCATCTTGGGTATGGAGAGAACCCACTTGGGTGGGGAGGAGTAACAATGGCCGAGGTCAAAAAAGACTGGATCTATAAACTGGGCCGCCTCGACCGACGGATCATCTTTTTTCTCATCTTCCTGGCTGTCGCTCTCCCATTATTGTTGAACTTGGTTCTGCCGGTGCATACCAGCCCCATTGTCGATCGTCTTTTCGACAAGATCGAATCCTTGCCGCCTGGATCGAAGGTTCTCCTATCCCTTGATTACGGTCCGGCGACGGCGCCTGAGAACCAGCCGATGGCCGAGTCGATGGCGCGCCATGCCCTCGAGCGGGATCTCAAATTGTACATTATGTCCCTCTGGGCGACCGGTCCCGGACAGGCCGTGCTTTTGATCGATATGCTCGGCCGTGAATTTCCCGATAAGGTTCAGGGCGAGGACTGGGTTAATATCGGTTACAAGGCCGGGAATCAGGGTCTCATCAACGCCATTCTTCTCGATATGAAAGCGATGTACACAACCGATGTCAACGGAACGTCGGTCGACGACATTCCAATGATGGCCGATGTTGAGAACCTCACCGATATGCACCTCATCGCCGGGATCGGATCAGGATTCCCCGGGCTGAAGGAATGGGTTCAGTTCGCGGGCGACAGGGGCGATATTCCCGTCGGCGGCGGTGTGACGGCGGTGGAGGCGCCGCTGCTCTATCCCTATTACCCGAGCCAATTGCTTGGTTTGATGGGAGGGCTGCAGGGCGCCGCCGAGTATGAAGCGGCCTTGATTCGGACGTACCCAAAATTCAAAGAGACGGCGGTCAACGCCGTGGAGCTGATGGGCCCGCAGGCGGTCGCCCATACCGTTATCGTCCTTTTCGTTCTGATCGGTAATATCACATTCTTTATCGAGAGACGAAGAGAGAGAAAAATATAGGACGCCGCGCCGCCGGGTGTCAGTCGAACGGCGCGATAATTCGGCAAGGAAACAAGGATGCAGCTCTCATCAAGTGTGGAAATCTGGATCGGCGCTCTACTGACGATCATGATCTTCAGCTTCCTATTCAAGGATAATATCTTCTACAAATTCGCCGAGCACCTCTTTGTCGGTGTCAGTGCGGCTTACTGGATGGTGGTCGGGTTCCACACGACGATCATGCCCAATCTTATCGCCAAGATCTGGCCCTCCCTGGTTGTGCGCGTTCTTCCCGCCGCTGCGGGAAATCAACCCGAATACCATTATCTCATACCGCTGATCTTCGGTATGCTGCTGCTGACGCGCTTGATCAAGAAGATCAGTTTTCTCTCCCGCTGGGCAATGGGCCTGGTGATCGGCTATGCCGCCGGTACAAACCTCATCCGCTATATGCAAAGCGATTTCATGAGCCAGATTTCGTCGACGATGAAACCGCTGATTGTCGTCAATGAGGGGGTTTTCGCTTTCGGCGCATCGCTCAGCAATATCGTCCTCTTCTTTGGCGTTATCTGCGGGCTTGTCTATTTCTTTTTCAGCAGTGAACACAAGGGGATCCTTTTGCCGGCCAGCCGTGTCGGCATCTGGGTTCTCATGGTCACCTTCGGCGCTTCATTCGGTTATACGGTGATGGCGCGTATCAGTCTTCTCACCGGCCGGGTGCAGTTTCTATTGAGGGATTGGCTAGGGATTATACAGTAAGTCTTGATTCATTCCCCCCGCAGCTGAATCGCGACGCGGCGCTGGCGGGGGCCGTTGTCAAAATCAATAAGCAAAATCTGCTGCCAGGTTCCCCGGATCAACCGCCCGCCGGCCACAGGAATCTCAAGATGCGCCCCGAGCAGGGCGGCGCGGACATGGGAGAATCCATTCCCGTCACCCCAGCGCCGGTCATGCGCGTAGGTTATATCGGTGGGCGCCAAACGTTCGATCGCATCCCGCAAATCCTGCAAGGCGCCCGCTTCGTACTCAATTGTCGTGAGCGCAGCGGTCGAACCCGGAACAAAAAGAAGAACCGATCCTTCCTTCAAGCCGGAAGAGGTGAGGAGCCGCTCTACACCCGGCGTCAGATCCAGCATGTCGCAATAACCACGTGTGTCCACTTGTATGAATTCGGTTCTTATCATTGTGATTCCCCTGTTGATTGTTCTCTTTCGGTCCATTCCTTGGGATCGATTTTCAAGAGGTCACACAAAAGTTTTCCGGTTGCATCGATCATCTGCTCCACCGTGAACTTCTCCCGGCAGATTTTTTGCCCTTCCTCGCCCATCCGCTTCCGCTGCTCCGGATCTTTTAAAACCAATGTTAAAGCCGCCGCGAGGGCGCCGGCGTCTCCATGCGGCACCAAAAGACCATTCCGCCCATCTTCGATCATTTCAGCCAACGCCCCGACACGGGTCGCCACAACGGGGATTCCTTTGTCCATGGCTTCGAGCAGTGAGAGGGGGAGGGTCTCGACACGGGGATGGCTCGAAAGGACCGCCACGTCGAGTCCGGCCATCAACTCTCTTGCGTCCCGCCGGAGACCCAGAAAACGGATCGCGCGGTCCAGCCCCAGGTCCCCCGCCACACGCTCGAGTTCCTTGCGCCGGGTCCCCCCCCCAATCACCCACAGCTCTGCATCAGGGATAATCTTGCGTATCGTGGACAGCGCTTCAAAGAGCATCTCGTGATTCTTCTCAGGGCGGAGAACGGCGATGATGCCGATCACGGGGGTTTTCTCTGAAACACCCATGCGGACTCGGATGGCGGCGCGTTGACGAGCGCGCTCCCCGGCATCCGGCGACTCGAGGGAGATCCCATTGTAAATGACGGTCATTTTCTCCACCGGAAGCCCCTCTTCCCGGTGGAGATATTCCTTTTGCGCTTCGGCGATGGTGACAATCGATTTGATCCAGGGCATAACGAGGCGGATCGGTCTCCGGACACTGGGCCGCCCGCCCCATAGTCCCATGCTGTGGACCGGAACGATGCGGACACGGGCGGGCGCAAGGAAAGAGGCCAGGGTTGTGTAAAAGACGGCATGGGGATGATCGAGAAAGTAGATCGCCTCAAAATTCCCCTGGCGGAGGAGCCGGGCGATTCGGAAGGGGACCAGGGGATCCATCCGGCCCGATCCGGTGAGTTCCGAGTGCGCCGGAATCCCCAGATCGCGGATCTCTTCACCAACCTCTCCCAGTTCCCGGAGGGCGAGCAACTCGATCTGAAAGGGGGGACGGTTCAGACCCTTCGCCAGATAATAGAGGATTCGTTCCGCCCCGCCGGTGACAAAGGTCGATCCGGCGAGAAGGATAGGGTGGCGTTTCGCGCTCAAGTGGCGTCCCTCCAAAGGATTCAAGGTTTATTCTCCGGCTATCATGCTTCATCCAGGCTCTGAAGACGAGTCGAATTTCCAACCCGAATTTCCGGCCGGTTTCTCTCACGCAACCTCTGGCCCCGCGCCCCGGCGCGCGTTATCCTTGACTGGTCCCTCCGCCGCCCATAGCGTGTTCGCAATCCGGACCCTTTTTGGTTACCCTGGCGGAGTCATCTCAGGAAAACAGAATCCGGACCATTGTTCGGCCCGCAAGGAGTTTGGAATGATACGGACCCTGCTCACGCGCCAGGATGCGGAAGCCCCCCAGTTTCAGGAGGTTCGCGTCCGCCTGCCCAATTTCGACGGTCCGCTTGATATGCTGCTGTACCTCATCAAGAAGGATCGGATCGAGATCACCGATATCTCAATCTCACGGATTACCCGGCAGTATCTAACCCATTTGGAATTGATGAAGGTTCTCAATATGGAGGTCGCCGGCGAGTTTCTCGTCATGGCGGCCACCCTCATGCGGATGAAATCCCAGATGCTGCTCCCCCGGCCTGAGTTGTTCGATGAGGATGGGGATGAGCCGTTGACCCAAGAGGAACTCATGGAGCGCCTGCTGAGGTACCATACCATCAAGGCGGCCGCACAAGACCTCAAGGAGCGTGAGGAGATGGCGCGTCACGTTCATCCGCGGGGGCATATTTCACAATTGCCGGAGGATTATATATTACCCCTGAAACCGGTGAGCCTTTATACAATGGCGCAGGCGCTGCAAGATTTGCTCTCCCGCGCTGAGGATGAACCGACCCGGCATGAAGTGCAGATAGAAGATGTCCGGCTTGAAGATCAAACCGATTTGATTAAAAAACGCCTGGAAGAGGGAGGGGGGCGGATGCTCTTCCGCGACCTCTTTACTCCTCCCTACCGTCCGATTGAAGTTGCTGTGACATTTCTTTCGCTTCTGGAGCTTTGCCGCATGCAAATTCTTCTCATTTGCCAGCTATGGACCGAGGGAGATATCTGGATCCTCGACCGCCGTCCATCAACCCAAGTGGTCTCATCCGATGCATCTTCCAGCACCGACACGGAGACGGAGGAGGTTCTCAGCGAATGAAGGGATCCCTAAAGGCGAGTTTGGAAGCTCTCCTCTTCGCCAGTCATCATCCATTATCAATAGATGCCGCCGCGGAGGCCATGGATCTTGATAAACAGACGATCAAGGACGCGCTGGGAGAAATGATTCAAGATTTCGAATCCTCGGAGCGGGGTGTTCATCTTGTCGAAGTAGCCGGCGGATGGCAGATTTTGACCCGCCCCGAGCAGGCGCCCTATGTCGAAAAGCTTCTCATCGGCCGCCGCCGCGCTCGGTTGAGCCGCGCCTCGTTGGAAACCCTGGCGGCCATCGCCTATAACCAGCCCATCACCAGGGGGGAGATAGATACTTTGCGAGGGGTTGATTCTTCGGGCGCCTTGCGGACGATTCTCGAACGGGATCTTGTCGCGGTTAAAGGTAAATCGGATCGTATCGGGCGGCCGCTCATCTATGGGACGACGGCGACTTTTTTGGAATATTTCGGCCTGCCGTCCATAAATGACCTGCCCCAATTAGAGGATTTCGCCGCGCTGGTCGACCGGGATGCCGTGGAGGAAGAGGTCTCTTCGGCTGAAGCGGGCGATGCAGCGGCCCAGGAAGCTTCTCATGATGAAGATGCTGAAGCTCCAGAGATAGAAAATGATGATGAGGCCGTTGAATTGGAAGCCGGATTAGAAGCGTTGGATTTCGAGGAAGAAGTCCAGGAAAGCCCACCCCCATCCCCCTAAGGTACCGATGAACAACGGGTCAGACGACGATCGTTTTTTGGGTATCCGCTTGAATCGTTATCTCGCTCTCTGCGGCGTCACCTCCCGGCGGAAAGCTCTTGTACAAATCCAGGAAGGACGGGTCACGGTCAACGGAGAAAAAATTCTGGAGCCCTCCGTCCGCATCATTCCCGGACGCGATGATGTCAGATATGATGGCCGCTTGATCTCCGCGCCGGAGGAGTGGATCGTCCTGGCCTTCAACAAACCGCCGGGATTCATCACCGCGCGATCCGATACCCACGGACGATCGACTATCATGGATGTTCTCGGCGGAACCGGCGCCGCGGTTTTTCCCGTCGGCCGGCTGGATCGGGATTCCGAGGGGCTTTTGCTATTGACCAACTGCGGGGATTTGGCGCATGCGCTCCTGCATCCCCGCTATGGCATCCAGCGGGACTATCTTACGGTGCTGCAGTGGGAACCCTCTGATCAGGATATAAAGAAATTGCAGGAAGGCGTTTCTATCGGGCCGGGGGAGTGGGTGCAGCCGGAATCGGTCAAGCGGGGGGGCGCCAAAACAGCCCTCCGCATTGTCCTGACCGAGGGGAAGAAGCGGGAAGTCCGCCGGATGGTGCAGGCCGTGGGGCACCGGGTCATCCGTCTGGTCCGTCTTTCCTTCGCGGGGATCGAGTTGGGGGATCTTCCTTCAGGGAAAACCAGGCCGCTGACCCCGAGAGAGCGAAAGATGCTTGAGGAAATGACCGGTGTTGATTTGGGCCCGCTACCCTGGATCGAATAGGGAGATATTCCGTGACCTTGACATTGAGGAGTGAACCCGGCCCTCCACTCTCGGGGCGGACGCGGGTAACCCCCGATAAGTCGATGACGCACCGGGCCGTGCTTTTGGGCGCCATCGCCAAGGGTGTCAGCCGGATAGCGAGGCCCAACTCCGGCGGCGATTGCCGGGCGACCGCCGAGGCGGCGCGGGCGCTCGGCGCAAAAACCCGGCTCACCGATGAGGAATGGGTGATTGAGGGATGTGAGGGTATCTTTCAGGAACCGGATCATGTTCTCGATATGGGGAATTCCGGCACCGGTATCCGGCTTCTGGCCGGCCTCCTATCAACCCAGCCCTTTCTTGCGATCCTGACGGGGGACTTGAGCCTTCGCTCCCGGCCGATGAGCCGGGTGGCCGACCCCCTGAGGGCGATGGGGGCCACGATCCTCTCCCGGAAGGGCGGCCGCGCGCCGCTCGCCATCCTGGGGGGGCGCTGCCACCCGATCTCATATGAGATGCCGGTCGCCAGCGCCCAGGTGAAGAGCGCCCTCCTCCTGGCCGGTCTCGGCGCCGCACCGGGGGAATTGGTCGTCACGGAACCCGGTCCCGCCCGCGATCATACCGAACGATTGTTAAAGTATCTTGGCGTTCCGATATTCGTGGAGGGATCCCGCATCAAACTCAAGACACCGGCCGCCATCCCTTCATTTGAATGGACGATCCCCGGAGATCCCTCCGCAGCCGCCTTTTACATTGTGGCGGCTCTCATTGCGCCGGGGTCCGAGCTTGTCCTTGAGGACGTCGCACTCAATCCGCGGCGTATCGGATTCCTCAATGTGCTGAGACAGATGGGGGCCGCGATTGAAATCTCGCCCCGTGGCGAACAAGAACCCGAGCCGCGCGGCGATATCACGGTTAAACATTGCGGTTTGAAGGGAATTACGGTGCCGGGCGAAGCGGCGGTCACCTTTATCGATGAGGTGCCTGTTTTATCTGTGGCCGCGGCCTTCGCTGAGGGGGAGACGGTCTTTCAAGGCCTGGATGAACTGCGGCACAAGGAGTCGGACCGGCTGGCGACAACAGCCAAGATGATACGTGATCTGGGGGGCGCCGTGGAAGAAACGGCCGACGGCCTCACCCTGCATGGAGGGGCGGGCGGTCTGCGGGGTGGAGTGGTGGAGAGCTTTAACGATCATCGCATCGCCATGTCCGGTCTTGTGGCCGGGTGCGCCGCGCGGGAGAGTGTGACGGTGCACGGCGGGGAGTCGATCTCGACTTCTGATCCCGCCTTTATTGAAACGTTGGCTGGATTAAGATCGATTCCACAATGATCTTTTAGGATAAGGATCTCTCATGACGCCGGATATCATTGCTATCGACGGCCCCGCGGGAACAGGCAAGACGACCAGCGCCGCCGGTGTGGCCCATGAACTCGGGTTCGCCTATATCGACAGCGGAGCGGTTTATCGGGCGATCGCCGTCGCCGCCGTCGATGCCGGTATTGAGAACCTCCCGGATCCCCGCGTTGATGCGCTGCTGACCCAGGTCACGGTAACCGCTGACACGTCCGCCGGGCTCTTTCGTGTTTTTGTCAATGGGGATGAGGTGACGGCCCGGCTGCGCGAGCCCCGGGTTTCAAACCTCTCATCCGTTCTGGCCGTCCGGGTCGATGTCCGCGAGAAGGTTGATCGGGTTCTCCATCGCTTGGCGGAATCCCAATCCGTCGTGATTGAAGGGCGCGATATCGGGACGGTGGTCTTTCCCGATGCCATCCTTAAAATCTTTCTTACCGCGGACCGTCGTGAGCGGGCTCAGCGGCGTTTGAAAGACCTGGAAAAATTAGGATCCGCACCATCCGTGGATGAGGTCGAGGAAGAAATCGCCGAGCGCGATAGCAGGGATTCGGGACGGGCGGTGGCTCCGCTGAAGCGGCATCCCGACGCCATTGTTATCGATACCACGGCCATGACGCCGGCGGAACAAATTCAATGTATTGTACAAGCCTATCGCCGGCGCCGCGCGCCGGGCGGTCTGTGAGATCCGGCGCCATGAGCCGGACTGCGGGCGGGATCGACGGAGTATGAACTGATGCATGGCATGCCGTTTCACTATTTTTTGATATGGCGGTTTGTCCGTACGATCGGTGTCGTCTTTCTCGGCCTCCGTTCCGAACCGCCGAAACCGGTCCTCCCGGAGGGCGGGTGTCTTCTGGCGGCCAACCATAAAAGCTACCTCGATCCTCCCATGATCTCGGTCGTCCTCTTTGAGGCGATCCACTTTCTGTCGAAGATTGAGCTCTTCCGCGTTCCGGTTCTCGGCCCTCTCATCCGGTCCCTCGGAGCCCTGCCTGTAAAACGGGGAGCGGTCGATCTCAGGAGCATCAAGATCTATGTCAACGCCCTTCGGACCGGCCGGCCGGTTCTGATCTTCCCCGAGGGAACCCGCAGGCCCGAGCCCGGTTTTCGAAAGCCGCGCGGCGGGGTGGCCTTCCTGGCCAGAATGGCAGGTGTCCCGGTCGTCCCCATTTATATCGGTGGCACATCAGGTTGGTGGAAAGCCCTGATCCGCAAGCGAAGGGTCACCGTGCGGTTCGGAGAGCCCATCCATCCTGGGGATGAGGATGAGAAGATCTTCAGCCAAAGGGTCATGCAAGCGATTGCCAAAATGGCCGATCCTATCGATCGAAATAGCGAATAAGGGGATTGAGACCGGAACGTCCTTGATATAATCTGCTGAGATACCCGGCCAGGGCTGCGGCTCGGCGGCCGGGAATTTTAAATGCAAGGAGGAAGTTTACCAAAATGTCCGAAAACCAAAAACAACCCGAGGAAGAAAGCCCGGCCACGGAGAGTCGCAGGATTCCCAAGGCGGCTGGAGTCATGACCGGCGTCGCCGAGAGGACAAGAAACGTCGGCATCTTCGATACTTCCGAGGACGATGATGATGATGATCTGGATTCCATGTCCGAGGGTCGCAGGGGTAGCGGGAGACCCAAACCAAAACCCAAAATCCTGAACCGCGACGCGGAAGAGATGGAGAACCCGGAAGAAATCGAAGAACTGGCTTCACTCGTCGGCATGTACGAGGACTCCCTGAGCCATCTCGAAGAGGGTGAGATTCTCAAGGGCAGGATTATCCGGGTGGATGAGAAAGACGTGCTTGTGGACATCGGTTTCAAATCCGAAGGGATTATAGCCATTTCGGAATTCTCTGAGCTCGACACAATAAAAGTCGGCGACACGATCGATGTCTTCCTTGAGAGGCTTGAGAATCAGGACGGACTCGTTGTTCTGTCCAAGCAGCGGGCCGACTTCGTCAAGGTATGGGACCGCGTCAAGGATGCCGCGGAAAAGGGCGAAGTTGTCGAGGGGCGGTTGGTCAAAAAGATCAAAGGCGGGTTTGTCGTCGATTTGTTCGGCGTCGAAGCCTTTCTC
Source organism: Candidatus Eisenbacteria bacterium (assembly GCA_018831195.1). NCBI lineage: Bacteria > Candidatus Eiseniibacteriota > Candidatus Eiseniibacteriota bacterium. The sequence goes on from JAHJDP010000048.1 coordinate 29,694, forward strand.
CCCGGCTCGCAAGTTGCGCTTCGGCCTTCTCAATCCGTCGAAGGCTTGATGAATGAGACATTAAAGTTCAAAATCATCAAGTTGAACAAGCGACGTCGTAATATCGTCGTCTCCCGCAGGCTGGTTCTCGAAGAGGAGCGGGCCTGGGCCAAGACGAACATTCTCAAAGAGCTGGAAGTCGGTCAGATCCGCGAGGGATTTGTCAAAAACATCACAGATTTCGGCGCCTTTGTGGATCTCGGCGGTATTGACGGGCTCTTGCACATTACAGACATGTCTTGGGGCCGCATCCGGCACCCGAGCGAAGTCCTTAATGTGGGTGACAAAATCGAGGTCAAGGTTCTTTCCTTTGATCCGGATCGCGAGAGGATCAGTCTCGGTCTGAAGCAGCTGTCGGAGTACCCTTGGGAGCGGGTGGAAGAGAAATACCCCGTGGGTTCAAAACTCTCCGGCCGGGTGGTGAGTCTCACCGATTACGGCGCCTTTGTTGAATTGGAAAAGGGCGTTGAAGGACTCATCCACGTCTCCGAGATGTCCTGGACAAAGCATGTTCGCCATCCGTCCAAGATCCTCCAGGAGAATCATGAAGTTGAATGCATGGTTCTCAAAGTAGACAAAGAGAATGAAAAAATCTCTCTGGGTCTAAAGCAGGTGGAACCCGATCCATGGCTCACCCTGGACGAAAAATATCCGATTAATTCAGTGGTTGAGGGGAAGGTTCGCAACCTCACCAATTTCGGCGCCTTTGTCGAGTTGGAAGAGGGGATCGACGGATTGGTGCATATCTCCGACCTTTCCTGGACTCGCCGCGTCGGCCACCCCAGTGAGGTGGTAAAGAAGAGCCAGGATGTCAGTGTGCGCGTTCTTGCCATTGATAAAGTCGCAAGAAGAATCTCTCTCGGTCTCAAGCAGGTTGAGGATGATCCGTGGCCTCAACTGATCGAAACCTTCACCATCGGAGCCGTCGCCAAACCCGTTGTCAACAAGATCACCGATAAAGGGTTGGTTGTGATGCTCGAAGACAAGGTGGAAGGATTCATTCCAGTGGCGCATCTCGGGATCGACAAGATCAAGGATCCCGCGGATCACTTCAAAGAAGGGGATGAGCTCGACGCCAAGGTTCTGCGGGTCGATTCGGTCAACCACCGGATCCTTCTCTCTGTGAAGGCTTATTATGAAGATCAGGAGAAGGAAACCCTCGAGGAATTCCAGACGAAATTTGGAAAGAGGGGGCAGACGGTAGGGGATGCGATCGGAGACGCTGCGGAGGCGGGCGATGAATCCGAGGCCGAAGGGTCCTCATCAGAGGGCACTGATGAGATCGCCGACTTGGTGGATGAAGCGGTGGAAACCGATGAATCCGCCGGCAAGGCGGTCGATGAGGAGACCCCCGAGGCCGAGGCGGCTGAAGATTCCAAGGATACCCCACCGGCTGATTAGCCAAGAGGCTGGTGGTCTGTAACGGGGGCGGCCTTTTGGCCGCCCCTTTTTTTATCCCGGTGCGGAGCCCGGCTTGAAGGGGGGCTGGGACCGTTCTAGAATGACGAAGGTCTAACTGTATCAGAGGAGGGAATATCACGGTGTGGTTTCTAAAGACTCTTGTTATTCTAATCGTTGTGCTGGTTCTGTTGTGGTGTTTGCTACCCAACATGAATACCAGCGCCACGATATCGGTCCTCTGGCCGGTGAGTCGTTCGCTGGAATTGCCACTGGCGATGGCCCTTTTCCTGGCCTATTTTTTAGGCATTCTCACCCTCTATGTGATCTCCCTTGCTCGGGATCTCCGGATGCGAACCCAATTCCATCGTCTGAAAAGAGAGAACAAACAGCTTCAGGAAGAGGTCAAGAGGATGCGCCGCGCCCCGATAGAGGAACTTGAAAAGAGCCTGGAACCCTCCGGAAGGAGGGGAATGAAGGATCGGCCGGAGGAGTGATGGGTGATCGCTATTTGATTCTGCTGGCCCTTCTTGCAGCGGGCGCCGCTGTTCTCATCATCGTTTTTCTCTTCAGGAAGGGGGGCGTGAGCCACAAGCCGGATCGTTCCGAGCTTTATCGGAATGTTTCAGAAGCGCTGGTCGAGGGCGATGTCACGCAAGCTCTCCGTCTCCTGCGGCGGATCGCTCTTGAATACTCCGACGATTGGAATTCCCAACTTCTATTGGGAGATCTCCTGAGAAGCTCGGGCCGAGCTCAAAAGGCGCTCCCCCTTCATCAGATGCTGGTCACGCAAGTTCCTGGAGATAGACAATCCATGGTTCGGATTTTTGAATCGGTCGCCCGGGACAACCTTGCTCTTGCGCTTCCAGAAAAGGCCCTGGATGCCGCTCATGAAATGCTGGAATTGGATCGTCAAAATACCACTGCACACGAAATCAGCTGGCGGGCCTATGATTCCCAGGGTGAATGGGAAGCGGCTTGGGATGAGCTTCAGCGCTTCTACAAAAGGGCGGAGGTCATCCCGGGAGGAGTTCCGTCGCCGGCGCTGTATAAGGTCTTTATGGGCCATAAGAGCCTTGAAAGCGGTGATCTGAAAAACGCCCAGCAGCATCTGCGTCTAGCCCTGCGTCTTGATCCGGAACTTCATCTGGCGAAAGTCTTTCTTGGCGATACCAAAAGCCGGGGGGGGCATGAAAACGAGGCGATCGACCTTTGGAAGGATTTTGCGAAACACCGGCCCGACGACGCCGAGCTTGTCTTCGGACGTCTTGAACGAACACTCTTCGCCCTGGGTCGCTTCGGCGAGCTAAACGCCGTCTATGAAGATATCCTGGGTGACGATGCTGAACATCCGGGGGCTCTGGCCGCGCTGGCAAGAATGTGTATCAAACGGGGCATGTATGAGGAAGCCGACCGCTATCTTCAACTCCTTCACGAAAAGTTTCCTGAGGATCGGAGGGGGCGGCGGCTCCTGGTTGAATCCCTGCTGTCGGCGGGTAAAACGGCAGAAGCCCTGGAATATATGGAAACGTGGATGGAGGAGAATCCTACCCTCCAAACACAGTGCACCTCTTGCGGATACCGGGGTTCGGATCTTCTCATTCGTTGCCCTCAATGCAATGCTTGGCAGCATGCGCCGTCGGCACCTTCCATCCGGTAGAGGAAAGAGAGAGGCGCCCGGCCTGTCTCTTCTTCCGATTCTTTTTCTGGCTGGAATATTATGCTTATCCGCGGATCTCTCCCTTGCGCAAGCGCCAGTGGAACCTCCCGCCATAGATCCGTTGATGGGCGAATTCAGAGAGATTCTATCCAAGCCGACGCGATCAGAGATAGTGACACTGCTCAAGGAGTTCATTCGGCGTAGACCGGGGGCTCCGGCGGCCCGCCAGGCCCGTCTCTGGTTGCTTGAGGATGCTATCGTCGGGGGAGACTGGAATCGCCTCTCCGTCGATCTGGAGTCGATGGATTTGAATCTGTTTCCGACCGACTCAACCCTATCCCCGCGCCTGCGATACTTGATCTCGTTGTCTCAGTTCAAGTCAAGTCAAAGAGATACAGCATTTACTTCGTCTTCTTTCTCAGCCCCACGCCCTAATGACAGACCTCGTTATTCATGGGACGCTCTGAGGGATTGGATCGAAATCCGGAAGGCTCTTGATCGCCTTCCTGATGAAAAGGGCCTGCGCCCCTATCTGGAGTGGGAAGGCGCCGCGCGCGCCACTGGTTTCTTCGGCCTCTGGATGGCAGGATTGAGCCTCACCCCGGAGGGAAGCCGGGCGAGGAAAGCCCTCGGAGATCTTATCCAGCGGCACGGGAGATCGCTGACAGGTTCTTTGGAGGGGGTTTGGCTCGAACGGACGCAGCCTAGAGACGGGTCCCCCCAAAAGTAGACGAAAAGCGATAAGACGAAAATGATGTTGGAATTATGGCTCGGCGCAAAGAATTAAAAAAAATGGGTACGACCGGGTCATTGACCGGTACATCCACCGGCGCATCCGTCGATCGAAGCCGGGCGACGCCGATGATGGCCCAATACTTCGAAATCAAGGCCCAACATCCTGATGCCGTTTTGCTCTACCGCATGGGCGATTTCTACGAGATGTTTTATGAAGACGCCGTCCTGGCCAGCAAGATTCTCGGTTTAACATTAACATCCCGCGACAAAGGACAGGAAAACAGCATCCCGCTCGCCGGTCTTCCTTGGCATAGCGCTGATCCCTATATCGCCCGGCTGCTCAAGGCCGGCCACAAGATCGCCATTTGCGAGCAGGTCTCCGACCCCCCTCTCAAGAGCGGCCTTATGGATCGCCGGGTGATAGAAGTCCTCACACCCGGGACGGCCCTTCAAGACGGTCTTTTGGAATCAAGATCGAACAATTTTGTCCTGGCCATCAGAATCGCCGGAGAGATGATCGGATTCGCCGTCGCCGATATCAGCACCGGCGAGTTCTATGCCGGGGATCTGCCTTTTAGTGAAGCGGGCGCACAATTTGAACGATTCAGACCATCCGAGATGATTGTCGGCTCCGATCAGGTTCAGGATGAGGCGATAAAAGATCTTTTTAGGGAATCGTCGCAACCCTATATAACAAAATTGGATCCCTGGCAATTCGAGGAGGCGCGGGCGGCAAACCGTCTCCGTGAGCATTTCGGCCTGTCGACTCTGGCCGGTTGGGATCTAGAAGACCTGGGACCGGGATTGGGGGCGGCCGCGGCATTGCTCGACTACGCGCGGGACCAAAAACAATCCGACCTTCCTCATATCCGATCGATTCGACGCCTCCGGCCCGGATCGACCATGGTTCTTGATGCGATCACGCTGCGCCATCTTGAGATCCTGGAGCCCCTGCTGGGAACCGACCGCGCGACGACCCTTCTGTCGGTTCTCGATCGGACGTGCACCCCGATGGGGGCGCGGAAGCTGCGCTCCGCGTTACGCGCCCCGCTGATGGATCTAGAGGCCATCCGGCGGCGGCACACCGCGATCGGTCTCTTGATCGACCACCCCACCCAGCTGACACGATTGCGCCAGGCCCTGGGCAGGATCCGGGACATCGAGAGGATTCTGGGAAAGGTGACGACGGACAGGGCGACGCCGAGGGATTTGGCGGCTCTGCGGGATTCATTGGCATCGCTGCCCGCTCTGCAGAAGGAGTGCCTTGAGTTGACCGGGGGACAAAGCGGCCCCTCCCGTTCGGGTGAGATGCCGGTCATTCCCGGGGCCGATATCGATCTGCTGGCCGATATCCGGGATCTGCTCGAGCGTTCCCTCAGTGAATGCCCGCCGGCCACGCCGAATGACCTGGGGATTATCCGTGACGGATACGATCAGGAGCTCGACGCGATCCGGCAGGGATCCATCAGCGGGCGGGAATGGATCGCCGCGCTTCAAGAGATTGAAAGAAAGCAGACCGGCATACCGACGCTGAAGGTCGGCTTTAACAAAGTATTCGGTTATTACCTCGAGGTCACCCACGCGCAACTTTCCAAAGTGCCCGATCACTATATCCGTAAGCAGACATTGGTCAATGCGGAGCGTTTTCTAACTCCGGAATTGAAGGAGAAGGAGGAGAAGGTCCTCGGCGCCGAGGCGGCGGAGAAGAAGCGTCAAAGGGAGATTCTCAGCGATCTTCAGTCCCGGACGGGAGGGGAAGCCTCCCGGATTCTTGAGACGGCCTCGCGGATCGCGGAATTGGATCTGCTGGCCGGATGGGCCGAAACAGCGCAGCGGGGCGGTTATATCCGTCCGGAGATGTCTGAGACGACGGGGATCCGGATTAGTCAAGGCCGCCATTCGGTGGTGGAGAGTTTTGTGGGGGCCGGGCAATTCGTGGCCAATGATGTCCATCTCAATAATGGCGATCGGCAGGTTCAGATTCTAACGGGACCGAATATGGCCGGGAAATCGACCTTCCTCCGCCAGGTCGGGATTCTCTGCATTATGGCGCAGGCCGGATCGTGGATTCCCGCGGAGGAGGCGACCCTCGGTCTGGTCGACCGGATTTTCACCCGTGTCGGGGCCTCTGATAATATTGCGCTCGGTCAATCGACATTTCTCGTCGAGATGATTGAGACGAGCCGGATTCTCCATCAGGCGACCTCCCGGGCTCTCGTTCTGCTGGATGAGATCGGACGGGGAACCTCCACATATGACGGTCTCTCGCTCGCCTGGGCCGTCGCCGAAGAACTGCGGCGTGATCCCAAACGCCGTCCGATGGTTATCTTTGCGACCCACTTTCATGAGCTCACCCGTCTTGCCAGACAGGAAAAGGGTTTTATAAACCTCAATGTCCTTGTCCGTGAGTGGAATGACGAGGTGATCTTCATGCGAAAGGTGGCCGAGGGGGCGGCCGATCGAAGTTATGGGATTCATGTCGCCCGCCTGGCCGGTATCCCCGGCCCCGTGCTGAAACGGGCCGAGGAAATTCTGAGAAATCTCGAGGCGCGCGGTCCCCGGCCGGTCCCCGACGGCGGATTCCTGCAACCCCAGTTGCCCCTCTTTTCGGATCATGAGGTGGGAGAACTGATGTGGGATGAAGGGGGCGGTGAGGGGAGCGGGCGAGCAGGGGATCCGGCGAGTGTCCTCAATGAGGAGAAGATGCGCCCGATTATCGATGAGATTCGGAGCATCGATCTGGATGGGATGAGTCCCCGGGAGGCGTGGGAATGCTTGGAAGACTGGCGCGCGCGGATCAAAGCCTCCCTTGACGGATCGGATGAGGGCTCCTAACCTTAGGGCAGACGCTGGGGATGCGAAGGAGGCGAAGTCATGCGCCGCATCGGCTTGATCCTGTTGGCCCTGTTCGTTCTGATCGGTTGTTCACGCCAGGTCACCGTGACGCCTCAAGATATTCGTCCGGGGATGGATATCAAAGACGCCCAAGTGGTCACCCTTGATGGTTATGTCTACTATTTCGATCGCCTCGTTTTCGAGGCGGACAGCCTTTCCGGCTTTAATTCCGTTGTTGAAGAGAAAATTGAAAACGGGTCTATCGCCTATGTCGATGTGCCCCATGTCACCCGCATCCCTCTGGCGCTGGTGGAGAGCGTTCAGCGACGGAAAAGGGAGATGGGACAAACGATGCTCTACGGCGCCGGCCTTGTCGGTCTCGGCGTCATCATGATTGATCTGGCGAGTTCCGATGATCCCACCTATGAGAGCCAACCCAGGGGCAAGCCGCCGATCAGTGTGCCGGATGACAACTAAGCCGGCGCGATAAAGTAATAAAAGCCGCCCTGCATGGGGCGGCTTTTTTGTTTTGGTTTCCGGGTTCAAGATCGAATGCGGCAACGCCTATTTTGTGCGCCTCTGCTATTGCGATCCGTCTCCCTCTTCCATTGCCGCGTCGGCCTCCGCCTCGGCTTCCCGTTTCTTCTCCAGATACTCCTTTATCATTTTCGCGTGGTCCCGCGCCTGGGTCGCTTTTGAAAAATGAGGATCGGCCGCCGCCGCTTCATAGGCATCAATCGCCTTTTCGTCCATATGGAGCTTGCTGTAGTAGATTTCGGCCAGCGCATATTGCGCCTTCCCATTGGGGGATTCCAATTCGATCGATGTCTTCAGCGCATCAACGGCGTCCTGGATTCGTGACATCTGATTCAGGAGCACACCGCGGTTGTAGTGAAGATCGGCGTTCGAGGCATCGTAACGGCAGGCCATGTCGTAATTGTGCAAGGCCTTCTCTTTATCGCCGGCATGATAATAGAGCTGCGCCAGCGAGCTGTAGGCCGAGCGGGCGCTGGAATGCCGCGGGGCTTTCTCGATCGCCGCCTCATACGCCTCTATGGTTCTCTGTTTATCTTCTTTGGTCTTGGCATGCCGGTGGAGGAGGGTGGCGATCGCATAATGAAGATCCGTCTGCGTTTCATCGAGGCTCAAGGCCGCCTCATATTGTTCAATCGCCTCGTCGATGCGAACAAGATCAGCCAGGAGCTCGCCGAGAATCCGGTGGGCCATCGCCGGCTGGGGAGCGCCGCTCAAAGATTGTTGAAGCTCCTCGACTGCCTTTTCCTTCTCGCCGAGCTGCCGGTAGATCAATCCCAAATTGTAGCGCGCCGCGGTGAAGGTCGGCGCCAGGGCGAGGGCTTCCTCGAATTTGAGGCTGGCCTCGGCGAATTGCTGGCTTCCCGCCAGCTCCAATCCGGCATTGTAGAGCTCCACCGCCGCAGCGGGGGGCGGGACGGAGATCTCGCCGACTTCTTGCGCCTTCACCGGAAGGCGGAGGATGGAGAGAATCCCCATGATGAGGACCATCTTTGAAATCCAGGTTCTGTTTTTCATACCTCTCCTTGAATTTTCCTGTTCGGGACGCCGTCTGTCCATACGGGTTCCCGCATCTTTTCGTTCCTATTCGATGATGTCAAGTTAGGTTCTTCGTCCGGCCGCCTTGCCCCTGTGAGCGGCGCCGACTAGCATGGGGGGGACTTCCCAACCATGTCCGGGCGATACCCCCCCCCGGCCAACCGGCCGAAGGAGACCTATGCATCCCTGGTATGAAGAGGCTTTTGGCGCTCTCTATCCCATCGTTTACCACCATCGGAATGACGCGGAAGCGATCGCCGTGGGGGATCGTCTCCTTTCCATCCAGCCTGTCGCATCTCTCCGGCTTCTCGATCTCGCCTGCGGCGCGGGGCGTGTATCCCGGATCCTGAAGGATCTGGGCGCCGATGTCACCGGGCTCGATCTTTCGCCACAGCTCCTCGAGCAGGCCGGCCGGTCGGCGCCCCGCCTCTCCCTTGTCCGAGGGGATATGCGTTTCCTTCCCTTCCAACCCAAACATTGGGATGGAGTTCTCTCGATTTTTACATCCTTTGGCTATTTCGAGAACGAATCTCAGGATCTTGGGGTCCTGGATGAGGTGAGACGCATCCTCAAACCGGCTGGATTCTTCATGCTCGATCTCGGCAATCCCGCATGGGTGCGGCGTTCGCTGGTTCCCATGTCGGAGCGGAGGGTGGGGGCGTGGACCATCCGCGAGACCCGCCATCTCGAGGAGGAGGGGTGGAGAGTTGTCAAAGAGGTGTGGTTGCGGCACAGTGACACAAGCCGGGAAGAGCGGTGGACGGAGAGGGTCCGCCTCTATCCGCGGGATAGGATGGAGAAGGAGTTCCGGATCCGGGGCTTCGCCGTCGAACAGGTTTGGGGGAATTATGATGGATCCCCGCCGGATGACGATGCGCCCCGGCTCTTCTTTTTCTGCAGGGCGGCAGACTGAGAGGTTTCATCAATGACCGATCGTTTTTGGATTCGCCATGGAACATTGCTGGAAACCGAGCCGCCGGCCTGGGAGGGGGGATTTACCGTGCAGGGTCCCCTGTTCCAACCGGAGGAAATGCCGGCGGGAGGCGGTGAGGGGATGCCGCCCCAGACCGATTCCTTCTGGAACGATCTGCTGCAGCTGAACCGGAGGTTGGGAGCCACCAAGAAAGCCCTATCGCTCCTGAAAGATGTCTCGCGCGGCAAGGCCGATGTGCTGATCACCGGCCAGCAGCCCGGCATCCTCGGCGGCCCTTTATACAATTTCCTCAAACTGGCCACCACGGTTGTGACGGCCCGGCGCTGGTCGGAGCACTCCGGCCGTCCGGTGCTGCCGCTGTTTTGGGGTGTCACCGATGACACCGATTTCGGTGAGATCTCATGGACTCTGCTACCCGATCGCCAGCTCAGGTTGAACAAAATACGGATTGAGCCGGAGCCTGAATCGCAGCAAAACATGGTCGGATGTTTCCCGCGCGAATCCTGGCAGGAGGGTTTTGATCAGGCGCTGGGTCTAATAGGGGTGGAGGGGGATCTCAATCGGGAGCCGGTCTGGTTAAAATCACTGGCCGGCCTGCCGGGCGATGATTGGGGGGAGGCTTTTCTTGCCCTTCTGCTCCATCTGACCGGCCCCCATCCGCTCATCGTTGTCGACGGCCGGCGGCCGTCCCTGCTGTCTCCCGCCAGACCTCTCTTTGAAAAATATCTAGAGCATTTACCGGCGGCGATGGATGCGATTAAATCCCGGGGTGAAGAGCTGCAGAAGCGGCAGATCACTCCACTGCTCGACAGCGAGTCGGCCCTCCGGCCCATATACATTTTGAAAGAATCGAAACGGATCCGCCGCGACGGGGAAGCGGAGGGAATGTGGGCGCCCAATGTTATTCTGCGCCCCCTCATGCAGGGCTACCTGTTTCCCCAGAGGGGGGTTGTCGTTGGATTGGGGGAGATTCTTTACCGGATTCAGATGAGGGATTTGTATAAGATAATGGATCTCCAGCCACCGGCGCTCCTGCCACGGTTCAGCGCCACGATTCTTCCGCCCTGGGTTCAACAGCTGCCCAAGGATATTGTTCCCATGGAATGGCTCCTCGACATCGAAGCCGCACGCGCAAAGTTGGAGCGATCCCCGGCGGGAGAAAAATTGGGTCATCTATCGGGAGGATTCAGGAAGAAATTGCGGGCTATTCTTGCCGGCATGGCGGAGATCGGTTCGGAAGAGGATAAATCATATCCGCAACTGGTTGCTTCCGTGGAACGCAAAATCGATTTTCAGATAAAACGGTTGGAAGAAGGACTGCGGGCGAAAATCCGCGCCCGGCGGCTCAGAGAGAATCCCGGCTTGGCCCATTTTGAGGAGTTTTTAAGGCCGAAAGGACGCTTGCAGGAGCGCGGGCTTTCGCTTCTAACAGCGGGGCTTTTCTGCGGACCCGACATCTACTCCGAAATCCTTGATTGGGTGGAGGAATGGGGGAATCAGTGGAGCGGCTCGGAGGGAAAGTGGAGCCACTGGGTAATGGGTCCTCCGAAAGATAAGTCATAGCGCTTGGCACCAGCGGAAGGAAAAGGAGACGTTCATGTCGGACCGGCCCTTGCGAATCGGTATTGTCTGTTACCCCAGCTCCGGCGGCAGCGGCATCGTCGCCACCGACTTGGCCCTGGCTCTGGCGCGTGGAGGGGATCAAGTGACCCTCATCAGTTATACGCGGCCGATTCGTTTCCGTAGTTCCCTGCCGAACCTCGATTTCTTTGAAGTGCAGACAGAGCATTATCCGGTATTCCACCATCAACCTTATACATTAAGTCTCGCCGCCGGCATTACTTCACTGGCCCGGACGAAAGGGCTCGACATCGTCCATGCCCATTATGCCGTTCCTCACGCCACCGCCGCCTATCTGGCGAAACAGATCCTGGCGCCGCAGGAGCTGCCCGTTGTCACGACCCTGCATGGAACTGATATCACCCTGGTCGGCACGCGTCCCGCCTTCTATGAGACGACCCGGTTCAGTATCTTGAAGTCTGATCGTGTCACCACGGTGAGTCATTGGCTCGAGGCGGAAACCCGCGCCAAGCTCGATGTCGACATCCCGATCCAGGTTATTCCGAACTTCATCGACGGCGACATCTTTAAGCCGCGGGATTCAAGCCGTCCGCGCTGTTTTCCGGACGATCGCCCGATCATCATGCACATTTCGAATTTCAGGAAAGTGAAGAATGTCCCCGCCGTGATCGAGGTTTTCCGGAGAGTCCGGCGTTGGATTCCGGCGCGCCTCGTCTTAATCGGTCACGGTCCGGAAAGACCGAAGGTGATTGAACAGATCCGGGAACTGGGGCTTCAAGATGATGTTCTCGTCATGGGTCTTCAGAACAGTATCGAGCAAATTCTGCCCGAGGCTGATCTCGTTTTGACTCCCAGTGAGCATGAATCCTTCGGTTTGGTCGCTCTTGAAGCCCTGGCCTCGGGCGTACCCGTCATCACGACGAACATGGGAGGCGCCGTCGAGGTGATTGAGGATGGAGTGACCGGGTTTCTTCGGGATCCCCGGGATCTTGAAGGGATGACTGAGGCGGCTTTAAAGATTTTAAAGAATCCCACGGTGAAAGAAGAGATGGGCCGCCTGGGCCGGGCATCGGCCCTGAAGCGCTTCTCGATCGACACGATCATCCGTCAATACCGCGAACTTTATCGGGAGATTCGTCCTTAGGCTGCATCATGGAACCTGTGCTCGGGGTTATGACCATGACGGCGGCCATCCGTCCGGTTCGCCCCTTATCGCGTCTGTGCGAATAGTACAAGTCGGATCGGCAGGATGTGCAATGGGCCGAATGTTGCACCTGATGAGCGGATAAACCCAAACGGATCAATTTTTCATAAATTATCCGGCGGAGGTCGAGCCGCGGTTGTGGCGACCATCGGTTCATCGCCAGAGGGGCCAATTGAACGGCGACATCCCAGTTTACGGGATAACATTCGCCTCCGATGCCGGGGCCGATCCAGGCGCAGAGCTCCGCCGGGGGCCTCCCGGCGGCGGCGCTGAGACGGTGGATCCCATTCTCGACCATGCCGCGGGCGACGCCCCTCCATCCGCAGTGAAGGAGGGAAATGACCGGACCGGGGGCCCAGAGGAAGAGGGGCGGGCAATCGGCGACCGTCATGACGAGGGGCAGGCCGCAGTGGCTTGTGATCATCCCATCGGCCCGGCCGGCGAGACCCGGATCGGTCACGGCGAGAATCCGCGAGCCATGATCCATCCTGATTCGAGCCCATCGGGGAGGGGGTATTCTCAGCAGATCTCCAATCCGTCGGAGATTCGCTTCGACTGATTGGGGATGATCACCGACGGTGAAGCCGCAGTTGAGGGAGTCGTACGGTTTCGGGCTTTCACCACCGATGCGGGTGGTCAGGAAACCCGTGACTTCCCCGGGCAATGAGGGTATCCAATTGAGGAGCAGGCCCTTTTCTTGCGTCAACCGGTCGGAGAACTCGATCCCATCTGGTCTCATGGCCCCATCGTAAAGGGGGCGGCCCATTGGGGGAAGTCCATCGTGTTGGAACGGATGATAGAGCTGGATGTCTTCGCCTTTCACTGGCTGCGGGAGGTTACGCGTTCCACATGGGGCGACGCCTTTTTCCCCTGGCTGACCGATCTGGACCACTTCCGCATCCCTATCCTCGTCGGATGGCTGCTGCTGATGATCTTTGGGGGCCTCCGCGGCCGGAAGGCCGGGCTCCTGCTGGCTGTGACCCTCATTCTAACGGATCAGATCTCCGCCTCGCTCCTCAAGGAAATGGTGGGGAGGGTTCGCCCATGCTTTGCCCTTGATGGAGTCAACCCTCTTATTTCCCAATCACATAGCTTCTCATTTCCGTCCAGCCATGCCGCAAACAGTGTGGGCGGCGCCGCCATCCTAGCCCTTGTCCTGGGGCGGTGGTGGTGGTCGGGGCTTCTTTTGGCCGGGGCGATCTCCTTCTCAAGGGTCTATGTCGGTGTGCATTACCCCCTGGATCTCATCGGGGGAGCCCTGATAGGCATGGGCCTCGCCCTGCTGCTCTACGCCACCGGAGGTCCCATCGCGACCAGGGTCGCTGGGTGGCGATGGAGGCGGAGATCCTCGCGGGATCCCGACTGAACAGCCGGCAATCCTTAGGATATCAAAGAGATGAGCCGATCTTCTGTAAGGAATCGGAAGGGAGAGGTATGTCCGGCAAGGAAACAGCGTCGGGGGGAACGTCGGTTTCTTCCGGCTGGGATAGACCGCTGCGTCTCTATGTCGGGGCCGTCATTTTGGCCTCGGTGGGGATTCTTTGCGCCTCCTTCCCATCCCTGCATGAATTCCGCCGGGCCGATCTCTGGATTTGGCTCATCATTTGCATCGGCGCCGAGTTTCTTTGGCTGGAGACGATCTCCGGCGAGGGCTCGGATTCCATGGCCTCCACCGTGAACTTCGCCGCAATCTACCTGCTGGATCTTCCAACCGTTCTGTTCGTCGTGCCGGTGAGCGTCTTTATTGCAACGCGGTTTGTACAAAAGAGAAACTTTATCAAATCCCTCTTTGGATTCTCACAAATGATTGTAACGATTATCGCGGCGGGATCGGTGTTCCGATGGACAGGGGGATTGTTCACAGAACTGGAAGTGCTGCGCCATCCGATGTCTCTGCTGCCCTGTCTGGCAGCGGGGACGGTTTATACCGTCGTTAATTCAGGATTGGTCGCCTGCGCCGTTTCATTAGAGAATAAATCACCCCTCTTCAAGACATGGCGCGTCAATTTCGGATACCGGAATTACATCTTCTCTTCCGTCGCGCTGTTTATTCTATCGCCGCTCCTCGTCATCGCCTATCTCGCGGTGGGGTATTGGGGCGTGCTGCTCTTCTTCCTGCCGATGTTTATCATTAAAAATCAGAACCGGGAGTATATCGAACTCCAGCGCACAACCCATGCCTTGATCAGCTCCGAGCGTATGGCGGCGCGGGGAGAGATGGCGGCTGAGATCTCCCATGAATTGGGCAACTATCTCGCGATTCTCTCCGGCCGGGCGCAACTCCTCTCCGGCCGGGCGATGCGCGCCGGCGATGCCGCGATGGCGAAGGACGCCCAAACGATTAAAGATCAAGTGGCCAATATGACGGTCCTGACGAAAGGTCTTCTAGACCATTCACACCGGGATGTAAAACCCCAGGATACGGATCTCAATGAGCTGACCAGTCGAACCGTAGAATTCCTCAAACCGCAAAATCGCTTCGATAAGATCGAGCTTCGCGTGGAGCTGGGCGAGGGCATCGGGGACTGGTTCGTTGATGCAGGTCAAATACAGCAGGTCCTGATCAATCTCATCAAGAATTCCGCCGACGCCATCCTGGGTGAAGGGCGCGCTGAGGGTGTCATCCACATCTACAGTGAAGTCGACGCCAATGGAGGCGCGCATCTAATCGTCGAGGATGACGGACCGGGGATCCCGGAGAATAAGCGGGATGCGGTTTTCGAACCCGGTGTGACCACCAAACCGGATGGACATGGCTTCGGTCTTTATACCTGTCTCCGCATTCTGGAGAACCACGGTGGGAAAATCTGGGTCGACGCGAGCCCCCTTGGCGGCGCTCAGTTCCATCTTTCCCTGCCGGGATCTCGCAAAGCCGCCTAGTTTCGAGTGCGGGGCCGCTCTTTCGAACCGGCGAGGATCTCACACGATCAACCTTCACATTGACACACGCGGCGATGCACCGTACGGTCTTTCTGTTATGGATCATTCCCGGAGTGACATCAGAGGCGAAGATCGGATCCTCATCCACGGGGCAGGTCCCTCTATCATTTCACGTTCCCTCCTTTTCCCCCTTTCGATCCTTTTCATCCTGCTCATTTCCATCCTTGCCGCCGGATGCAAGGGATCGAAAGGGGAGAAGGGCTTCACTGAGAATCAGGAGGCCTCAAAGGGGATCACGGTCGATCCAGAGCAGTATTGGACGACGTGGCGTGACACGGTGCGCCGGGGAGACACCCTCTGGGATATCCTGGATCGGCATCAAGTCTATATGGCTGACGTCAACCGGCTTCTCAATGGGGTTCATGGCGATGAACCTTTCTCGTGGCGGCATCTCATGCCGGGCCAGCTGTTAGAGGGGAAACATGATGAGATGGGTTCCCTGCGCCAGGTCCTTTATCTCCTCAACAGAGAAGATATTTTTCAGCTGGAATTGGCTGGGGATTCGGTTTCCGTCTCCGCCTGTTCCGTCGTGCGGGAAACCCAGTGGCGCCGTCTTCAGGCCGTGGTGAATAGTACGGTCGATGCCGCTCTGCGGCGGGCGGGGGGGAATCCTCTCTTGCTTCATGAGCTGGCGGCGACCCTTTCCTGGGATCTTGATTTCTTCACCGATCCGCGCAAGGGAGATACCCTTGATCTTGTCGTCGAGGAAATCTACATCGACGGTGAATTTTTCCGCTTTGGTGATATTCAATGGGTCACCTATCGGGGAGAGAAGGTCTCGACGACCGGCGTGCGGTTTCATGCCTTGGATCGGGAAGGGCCGGAGTATTACGATCTTGAGGGGAGAAATCTGCGAAAGTCCTTCCTCAAATCTCCTCTGAATTATACGCGGATCAGCAGCACCTTCAGCCAGCACCGCTTCCATCCCATCCTAAAGAAATACAGGCCCCATCTGGGCGTTGACTACGCCGCCCCCTCCGGAACCCCGGTGGTATCGGTCGCCGACGGAGAGGTTTCCCAGGCGGAATGGAATGGGGGATTCGGCAGATATATCAAGATCAGACATGCCGGTCAGATCTACACAACCTATGGGCATCTGAGGAAGTTCGCGAAGGGAATCCGTCGAGGGGCCAGGGTCAAACAGAATCAAGTGATCGGATATGTTGGGGCGACGGGTTTGGCGACCGGACCCCACCTCGATTACCGGGTCATGCGGGATGGCCGGTTTGTCGATCCCCTTCGATTGAAGAATCCCCCGACGCACCCGATTCCAGAGACGGATTGGGACCGCTTTAGAGAGCACCTGACCTGGCTGGAAAAGGAGATCCACGATTTGCTCCCAGGAAAGAGGATTCCGGCGCCGTCGGCCCCGCATTTCTCTCCAAAGGATGGTGCGACGATTTCCGTGGCCGCCGCGGAAGGGGGTTCACCTTGACAGAGGGATCTTTCGACTGTTAGATTGCGTCGGTTGAGCTTGTCGGAATTCATGAGATCTCAGTTGTGGGAATCGGAGGAAGGAGCCGATTTGAGCCTCTCTCATCTTGAGTCTTTCCTCAGAGCGGTGAATACCGATGAGAACCTGAAGAATGTCCAGAAGCCTGTGGGCGACCGTCTCCAGAATGTCCGGCATGAGTTGAGGAACTTCTTCAAATCCGATATTCCAGTCGTTGAGAAAATCGGCGATTACACGGTCGCCGTTCCTGGGAAGATGTTCCGGCCCACCCTCGTGCTTCTGGTAGCGGGTCACTTCGAAGGACGGCTGGACGATGCGATTTTCTCCGCATCGGTGGTCGAGTTGATCCACACCGCGACTCTGATTCACGACGATACCATTGATCGTAGCCAGCTGCGCCGGGGGCATCCCACGCTCAACGCTCTCTATGACGATATGGCCGCGACAATCGTCGGCGATTTTGTCTATACCAAGGCTTTTGTCTCTCTCATGGATCGAGGCCTCCATAATGTGCTCGAGGTCACCGCCCGCACCGCCTATCGAATGAGTCTGGGAGAGATGCTTCAGATCCAATACCGTGGGAATCCCGAGATGAGCGAGGAAAAGTACATGGAGCTCATCGATTGTAAAACCGCCTCTCTTATGAGCGCCGCCTGTGAGATTGGGGTTCTAGTGACGGAGGAGGCGGAGAGATACCGGGAAATGTTCAGGGCGTTCGGCCACTATCTCGGTCTGGCTTATCAGATTACGGATGATCTCTTCGATTTTGTGGGGGATCCCGAGCAGTTGGGCAAGGTTCTGCGATCCGACCTCCGTGAAGGAAAAGTGACGCTTCCCCTGATCCATGTTCTCTCAAAAGCCACCGAAAAAGAAAAGATACGGATCAAGAGTATCATTCAAGGTCCTGAGATGGACGGCGTTGATTGGGAGCAAGTGCTCGAGCTTCTCGACCGCTATGACGGACTCGAGTACGGACGCCTGAAAGCCCTCGAATATGCCGATCGCGCCCGCGCCCTCATTGAAGGGCTCGGCAGAACTCCCTACCTCGACGCGTTGGAACAGGCTGTGGATTATGCCGTTGTGCGGACGCACTAGACTATTCATCGTGATTCACCGCCTGATTTCACAGAGGTTATCGATCCATCTGAACAGGACCCCACGGGTTGGTATTCCAAGGAGTCACCCTTGAAGATGCGTCCCCGCGGTGATAAAATCCCAAAGCATGGAAAGGCGGCCCCCAATTTGAATGCAGCCTCAAAAGATGTTGCATCCGCGGATAGGGCATCCGGGGATATCTCTAACCACGAACTGGCCCGATGGTGCGCCCGGGAGGCGGTGGAACGAAAAGGCGAGGATGTGCTTCTCCTCGATCTTCGAGAGATATCCTCTGTCTGCGATTTCTTCGTCGTCATCAGCGCGACATCCGAGGCGCATGTTTGGGCTCTCGCCGAGGGGCTTCGCCGGCAGTTGAAAGATGAATACGGGATTCGGCCCTGGCATGTCGAGGGCAGAACAGGTGACCGATGGGTTCTCCTGGATTGTGTTGATTGGGTCGTTCACATCTTCCATCACGAAACCCGGGAACACTATCAGCTTGAGCGCCTTTGGGGAGATGCCCCCCGGGAAACCTTTAAATCGTAGCGCCGGATCGAGGGTCCACGGAGAACCGGAATGCCCCAAGACAAAGGACGGAATGCCGCAACGCCGATTCTTGTTGTCGGATCCGTCGCGCTGGACACCATCTCGACTCCGCAAGCAAAGGGTGTGGAGGTTCTCGGCGGGTCGGCCTCATATGTCAGTTTGGTTTCATCCGTCTTTGCGCCGGTTCGCATCGTCGCGGTCGTTGGTGAAGATTTTCCGGAGAAACATCATGAGGTGCTTGCCTGCCGGGGGATCGATCTCACGGGCCTCTCCGTCGCACCCGGAAAAACGTTTCAATGGGAAGGTGTCTATGAAGCCGATCTGGTCGGACGGCGTTCTTTAAGGACGGATCTCAATGTTTTTGAGATATTTCGGCCGGTCATTCCCGACTCATTCAGACAAACACCCATTGTCTTTTTGGCGAATATAGATCCGGATCTCCAAGCCTCTGTTCTTGATCAAATGGATAAACCCGAGTGGGTCGTCCTCGATACGATGGATTTCTGGATGAACGGGGCCAAGCGAGATTCTTTATTGAGACTCCTCGGACGCGTGCATGCCGTCCTGGTCAATGATGAAGAGGCGAAACTTCTGACAGGTCTGAATGTGATTCCCGATGCGGCCTGTTGGATTCAGGACAGGGGACCGGAGGTGGTCGTTGTCAAACGCGGAGATTGCGGGGCCCTGGCGCGGATTCGATCCACCTGGTTTTGGGTGCCGCCTTTTCCCGAGGGGAGGGTCGTCGATCCGACCGGGGCCGGGGATAGCTTTGCCGCAGGTTTTCTGGGTTCTTTAGCCCGCTGGGGATTGGATGATGTGGGGCTCCGCCGATCGCTCTTGATCGGAGGGGCTTCGGCATCGTATGCCATCGAGAGGTTCGGGGCTGAGGCCCTGGTCAATTTGAAACGAAGTGAGATCCTCTCCAGGGCTCTGATCCTTCGGGAGATGGGATCGGTCCCCTATCCCGATGAGGCCCTCGATGGTGAAACCGATATAGAAGAGATGCGAGTAAGATGAGGGGAGGGGTTTCCAGTGGATCCTGAGCGATTGGGCCGCATAGAACGGGATCTGTCGGAACTCCGCGCCGTACGGGCCGTTCGTTTGATGGCGGACGGTGAGCAGATTCAAGAGGTTCACATCATCGCCCTCCCCGGCCGGGATGTGAAGGGGATTGTCCGTGATGTGGTGACCACGCTGTTTGCTTGGCACGGAATCCGACTCAACCACCGCAAAATAAGTGTTGCGGTAATGGGACAGCACGATATGAAGAAAGTAAAGGAATCGGACGCGGTGGAAGTCTCAACGGATCAGCGGCTGGAATATGTTAGTGTCAACTCATTGCTGCAGGGCTCCCGCGTCGAAGCTCAGGTTGAACTTTCCTGGGGCGGAGGGTCTCTCTTTGGGTCCCAGACCGGGGCTAATACGCCCGAGTCCCGATTGCGTCTGGTGGGTGAGGCGGCTCTTGATGCCGTTCAGCAGGCGACGCGTGAGGGGCATCAATGGAGTTTGGGCGATGCTCTGAAGTTCAGGTTGGGGGAGGGAGAGGCGATTGCTGTAAAGGTCTTATTGCTATCGGGGCGCCGCCGCAGCGAGATGGCCGGATGCGCCCTGATCGGATCTTATCCCGATGAGGCCGTTGTTTTCGCCGTGCTCCAAGCGACCAACCGGGCGGGCTCTCAGCTCTTGAGACCCGTTTGGACGGAGTATGACATCACCGCCACTTCCGAAATCGATAACGGCGTGGCGGCCGGCCGGGAATCGGTCGGCGGCCCCTGAGAGAAGGAACCCCGGCGGGGATGAAGGTGGTGGGGAGGTCTACTTGTGGATCGCTACAAAGAAGCCGGGGTTGATAGGGGCAGGGCTGACCTCGTCC
>JAHJDP010000049.1 GCA_018831195.1 Candidatus Eisenbacteria bacterium
ATGATTACCAAGACTGAAGCGATCGATCTAGTGGATGACATCTTCGAAGAGCAGGCCCTGGCGCTGGGCGGGATGGTCGCCGTGGACAGGGTGGAGGACTCATTCGTCTGGCAGATGGTTAAGACCTTCGATCTGATCCGGCGGAAGATCCTGCGTCGGCTGGATACGGAACATCCGGACGAGACTGACGATATCCCACAGCCTATACAGCCCCACCCAGCCATTGAGGATTTCCTCCTCTCTCTGAGGAGATCGTAGGGCGTGCGCGAGAGAACAGCGGTTGAGCTTAGGCGGCACTACAAGGGCCTTCCCGGCGAGGGAAATGGCGAGTGCGCCAAGGCGATCGCATCTCTCATTGCAAAGATCCTGAATCACAAAACCCGAAGCAAAGATGCTGCCCCGGAAGATCACGGTTCGAAGGCTGGAGGCGGTGGCGATGAAAGCCGATCGTGACCGCGCTTATCAGATAGAGGCCCTGAAGGGAGAGCTGATGGAAATAGCCGAGTCTCGCTTAGTGGCTGCAGAGAATCATGATGCCTTCCTGCGAATCATCGATCTCCTGCATCAATCCCAACGGCGAAAGATCGGCGAGGAGATCCTACTGGGCCATCTCACTGCTGAAGAAGGCAGGTCCAGGGCTTCGGATCTAGAAATAGCCATCAGAGGCCGGCGAGATCAGGCCATCGAGGCCGATGATGAGCTGATTGTGTATCTGAATCATAGGACCTACAGAATCCGCGAACGCCTGAGAGAGGTTCGGGAGGAACAGAATGAACAAGTTGCAGTTGGCACCTGTTGAGACGGGTCCCGAGCCCGGCAAGGAACAGCATGATCAAGGGATAGAGAAAGATACCTTTCATCTCAGCGATGTGGGAAACGCCCAGCGGCTGGTCGGCTTATATGGTGATGTCGTCCGCTATTTATATACCTGGCAGTGTTGGTTCATCTGGGATGGCGTGAGGTGGTTGAGGGATGAGTCTGGAGAGATTCTCCGTTATGCAAAGGAAACGATCCGATGTCTATATAAAGACGCCTCTTGCCTGACCAACGAATATGACAGGCTGAATCTCGCCAAACATGCGCTTCGATCCGAAAATGAAGGTCGTCTTAGAGCCATGGTAAATTTGGCACAATCCGAACCGGGTATTCCAGTCACGCCTGATGAGTTGGATGCCGATCCGTATGTGTTGAACTGCTCAAATGGTCAGTTGAGTTTAAAGACTGGCAACTTCAAGGGGCATATGGAAGCCGACCATCGATCGAGTCTGTGTACAAAGCTTGTCCCGGTGATATTTGATCCAACCGCTACATGTCCGACCTGGGACAGGTTTCTATTACAGATAATGGGTGGAATTGAAGCATTAGTTCGATACCTGCAACGTGCTGTCGGGTATGGGTTGACGGGCAATACATCAGAACAATGTCTTATTCTGCTATATGGCTTGGGTGCGAATGGTAAATCAACCTTCCTAAACATAATAATCAAGATGCTGGGCGACTATGCTGCGCAGACACCAGCTGAGACATTGCTGGCTAAAAGAGGTGAGTCCATCCCCAATGATTTGGCCAGGCTGAAAGGATCTCGGTTTGTCGTTGCGACAGAGATCTCCCAGGGCCGGAAGCTCAATGAAGCCCTGGTTAAGCAGGCGACAGGTGAAGACCGCATCTGTGCAAGATTCATGAGAGCTGAATGGTTTGAGTACCAACCCCAATTCAAACTCTTCATCGGTACGAATCATAAACCCATTATCCGGGGCTCAGATTATGCCATCTGGCGACGAATGAGGCTCGTTCCATTTACGGTGACAATCCCGCCTGAGGATCAAGATAAGGACCTATTTCGGAAGCTCCTCATCGAGTTGCCGGGCATTCTCAATTGGGCACTTAAGGGATGCATTGAATGGCAGAGGGATGGGCTTCAAGAACCTCCCGAGGTTATTACTGCGACGGAAGGATATAGGGAGGAGATGGATCAACTATCAGGCTTCATCGCAGACCGGTGCCTGGAGGGTGACCGGGAGCATGTCACAGCGAGGGAGCTGTATTCCTCATATAGGGAGTGGTGTGAGGAGAATGGGGAGAATCCGATTACGCAGAAGATGCTTGGTTTGGTATTGAAGGATCGCGGCTTGAAGAGCAAAAGATCCGGCCCGAAAGGGAGCAATGAATGGTGGGGAATATCAATTAATGAAATCTACTGAAGTGTTTGAACCGTTTGAAGTGAAAATCCCTATAACTCTCACGAGAGAAAATATAGCTGTTCATCCGGAAACTCACTTCAAACACTTCAAATGGTTCAGTAAACGACCAACCCCCGGAGGTGAATCCAGGGGTGATCAGGGGCGAGAGCGTTTATATCAGGCGATGCCCTTCTCAATGATGTCCTTAATGGTATCCAGATCCCCCCGGGCCGCGGCGACGACCACGCCCTTCACAAACTGGGTGGCCTTACCAGATCCGGTTGCCTTGTGGATAAGATCCCGTTCGGCGCGGGTCAACCTGAATGCGAACACGACGAGTGGTTCGGTGACGTTCGGCTTCGGGGCGGGTTCGGGAGCGGGAGCGGGTGCCGTTGTGATTGGGTCCGGCGTGATGGTCTCGGCCGTCTTGGGGGCCGTCGTCTTCTGCTCTGCCTTGGCCTTCTTCGAGTCCTTCTTGGTGGCTGGTTTTGTCTGCTTCTTAGCCATGGTCGATTCTCCTTTTGGTTATTGGTTTGTCCTGGTCTTCTTGTCCAGCGCCGGTTTAATGCCTGCCTCGCCGTTGTCGCAGGAGAGCAGCTGTTCAATTTCTGTGGCCCAGTGCAAGAAGTCGTATTTCCCACCGGCGATCGTGTTGTCCGATATCTCAGCAGCCTCGCGCATGAGCCCAGCAGCCTTGGCGAGCAGGTCGGCGGCTTGTTTGGCTTTCTTCGTGGCCTTCGGGTTCGTCCGGTTCATTTTCCCCCTCCTTATGGGCCAGGCCCCATCGCCCGGCGCATTGGTAACAACGCTTCCAACCTCGGAGAAGTCAAGTTAGGGGTGCAACAAAAATGACAAGAAACAAAAGATTAACGCTGTGGTCCTCGCTGCCCCCTTACTTGGGTGGAAAGCGTCGCCTTTGTCCCCTGATCTTCCGTGAAGTGGACCGAATCCTGCCACGAAAGCTGTGGCCGGGGCTTACATTTCTCGACGGCTTTCTTGGGGGCGGGTCGGTATCGCTCTACGCCAAAGCCCAGGGTTTCAGGGTCATTTCGGTGGATATCGCCGAGCGGTCCATCGTGGTCGGTCACGCACTGATACAAAACAGCTCGGTTCGGCTCAGGCGGGAAGACATTTTGCGGGTGGCGGCCGACAAGTACGAGCCACCGGCTCAGGTTGAACAAAACTACGCGCCACAGGCGTTCACGCGGGCACAGGCGCGACTTCTCGACCGGATCCTAACCATGGCCGGGGAGGCGCAAGATATGGCGCGACAGGGGCTCCTAAGGCTCCTAGCGGTGCGTGTGGCGCTGCTAGCTCATCCTATGTCAAGTGTGCGAACCGGCACCATTCACCGGCTATCCAGCGGCGAATATGAAAACATCACGCCGAGCTGCCTCAAGGGATATGTTGAAGGACTACGCCTGAACCGTCCTGACCGGCTCTGGAAAGTAGCGATGCAAATCAATGCCGGGGTGTTCCAGGGCGAGGCTCAGGTCCTGAAAGCAGACATTGTCAAACTTCTCCCCACGATCGAGGCCGACATTGCCTACTTCGACCCGCCCTATCCCGGCGTCACCAGCTACGAGAAGGAATACAAGATCATCGATGAGATCCTGGAGGGTACGGCGCTGCCGGTGAGCCCGTTCAGCGCCAAGGACGGGGCCTCGATGATCGACGGTTTGTTCAAGCAGGCTGCCCATATACCGGTCTGGATTTTGAGCCTGGGGAATGCCGAGGTGACGCTGGGCGAGCTGGAGCAAAAGATGCGCGGCTATGGCCGGGAGGTCCGGGCCACCGAGATCCGGTACATGCACAAACCCTCCCAGTCCAGCGAGGAGAAGAGGCAGCAGAACCGTGAGTTTATCCTGGTCGGTTGGGATTCGGATGCAGAGCTGATCCGTGACCGCGCGATGGTAACCATGAACGCAGGAGGCAAGTGATGGCCAAGAAGAA
>JAHJDP010000050.1 GCA_018831195.1 Candidatus Eisenbacteria bacterium
CACATGGGCGAGCGAAAAACACTACCTGTGGGTTTCCAGCGCCAAGGAGTTCGCCAAGCCGCTTCCGCTGGAGCTGGCGCGAGGGGGAAATTAGCGATGCGATCTCTACTCTTCGGCAATCTCCTCATGCTATTGACTTCAGCCGGCGTCATGGCGGCCTGTGAAACTTCCACTTCAAACACCGCTGCGGTGATCGAGCCCTATCAGTTCGCGCTTGGACCGGGCCGGGGGGCGTTTGTTGTCTCTGCCGAGGACCAAGAATATTTCGTTTCTCAGTGTTTTGAAATCGATGGCGACAGCCAGAACGATTGCGGTGTGAATGAATGGGTCGATATACTCTCCCAGGGACATGGCCTGCTCCAAACCATCACCCATGGCGATTCCGACGGACTCGCAGTCGAAGCCTACTCTGATGAGCAGGATCGCGATACCGCCTGGGATATTCTCGAAGACAGCGGTTTCCCGATGGATCAACTTTACAAAGCTCAATCCTCAAATGGCTGGCACATCTCGATGAAGCCCTGGGCGATTGGCAGCCGCTTTGTGTCTGCGAAGACACTGGTCTACAATGGTTGCTGCTATAGTCACACGTATCACGACCAGGCTTGGCCCGGCGCGCGCTGCATACTTGGTTACAGTGGATCCTGCCCGACAAGTGAATTCGTGACTGACATCACGGCTTTCTGGCCGCGGATGGCAGGGGATGATCCCGACTATCGCAGTGTGGAAGGCGCCCTGGCCGGACTCGACATCGACAAGGCCGGGAATGATGATCACACGCTGTCGCCCTTTGTTCTATCAACATCGCCGGTACAAGATGCACAGATTCCCTCAGGAGGAAAGGATTTTGAAATCGTCCTGGACACCGAAACCAACCAAGTTGTCGACCCCCTGCGCGCCGAAGGTCCCTTTGCTCTTGAAGACGTTCATTGGGATGGAAAGCACAAGATCAAAGGAAAGATCATTCCCAATGGTGATGGAGCAGGGCAGATTATTGTCGATGCTTCGGTCGTGGCAAGCAACAACCACGATGAGCTGCTTCTAAATGGCGGTGTGGACTTTGAACTCAGGGTTCGGCACGACGAGGATCCGGCGGCAGAGATTCATGGTTTCTCTGTCCGGCAAGATCGAGCGGAGTGGAAAGTCTCAAGCCTCTTCAAGACTGCGGTCTTCCGCGTTGAGGAAGCGGCTGATGCAATGGGACCTTGGAGCGTCGTCAGGGATGGCATTCTTCCAGCCATCGGCCGCATGTCCGTTCCGCTTGCGGTGTCGTCCGGACAACTCTACCGGCTGGTTGAAATCGAAATCGGCGGTGATCTCCGGGTCCACGGCACAGCGTCAATCTACACCCCGGAATTCATCCCGGCAGCGACCCCACACACCATTGCAGGCCTCAGGCAGAAGATCGTCGAACTCAATGCGCTCCGTGCGGGAACGAGCTATGGCGGCGTGATGACCGGGGGCAACTCCAGGCTTGTCATCTATGCCTATCCTGCTCTGGTGGAAGCGGTGCAGTACGCCATCGCCGATTTTTGGGGGAATTGGTGGGGCGTCGATGTCGAGGTCATCAGCACAGGAACTTTCCCGTCTGAGCCGGAAGCCTTTCGGCAGGCGCTCAAGTCAGATATCGCCGGATACGATAACGGCGATACCCGGTTTCTGCTTGTGGGCGATGGTAACGATCACCGGCAGTTCACCGGCCCTGAGTATCCCCTACTGTGGTTACCCGAAAACGGATGGGAGGCCATCCGTCAAGGCTATCTCGGCAGTGGATACGAAGACCAATCGGCCCATGACCTCATTCCCACCTGGTACACCCCGGACATTCTGCCTCGGGATGAGAGCATGGCCTGGGTCACACCCTACCGCATGGGTGACATGATCTACATGGACACAGACACCGACAGTCTCGGTCTGCCTGACGTCATCGTCGGACGCTTGCCTTTCACCACGGAGGACGAGATCTATTCCTATGGATACAAACTGCAAGACTATCATGGAGGCTGGTACGGCGTCGGGAATGTCTCTTTTCTGGTCGGCGATCGCGACCATAACGGCGTGTCGGGCCAGACCGCCCGCGCTATCGCCGATGCTGTAGAGCAGATCGTACCCGGCGGGATCAGCATCAGCCACCTTTACGAATCGGACGTCCCGAATGACGCCGAGCGGAATACAGCCGCGGCCGACCTCTGGAATAGCGCATCACCGGGGGTCGTCTATCTCCTCAGCTCCGTCTCGAACCGGAGCTGGCCGGGGAATTTTTACGACCAGACGAATTTGGCTAATCCATGGGATATGGCGATGATTCATCCGTACGGTACGCATGCGGCCGTTGTGGTCGCCGCCAGCTGTAACTCGGGAGATTTCGCCCGAACCGAAGACAGCGATTTCGGTACGCCGATCGGCCACAAATTCCTGGCCGAAGCGGACAAGGGCGCCGTCATTTGGATCGGTCCCACGGCCGGCACCTGGCAGACCGGAAATGATCCGCTGGCCCGCTACCTCGCCGAGGAATTATTCAACCATGATGGCCGTCCGGTGGGCGACGCCTTCCTGGCCGCGGTTCGGCGAGTCATGATCGACTATGCGGATCAATCCGAGATACTGGCCACCGTGTCATCATACGTTTTCTTAGGTGATCCAATGGTTCCTCTGAATATGACAAATGTACCAGTTGCGGTCGAAGATTCGCCCACACCTTTGCGGTTGTTCTTCTCCCAGAACGCGCCCAACCCGCTCCACCCCGGCCAGGCATCAGTGTTTTCGCTCAGTCTGCCCCTGCGATCGGAGGTCGAACTCAATGTTTACGACGTGAGCGGCCGACGAGTGGTTGACCTGGTTCCGAAATCGCTCTGGGAATCGGGCCGGTACCGGATCACCTGGGACGGAAGCACAAAGGCCGGGTACCCCGCGGCCACCGGCGTATACAACGCGGTGCTTTCTGTGGATGACCGCAAGGCCTTTGCGAAAAAGGTTGTTATCGTTCGGTAGCAACATCGAATCCACTATCGACAGTTATTCCTCCAACGCCTCCCGGTACATCCGCAGCACCAGCGGATCGAACTCGTCCTCCATCCGCATCCGCACGAAAGCGATCGTCTCTTCATCCCCAAGGGCGATCAGATTCGATACCGCCGCGGCCCGAGCCATCGGGCGCGTTTCTTCCAAGGAGTGCTTCAATTGTACGAGTCCGGTGAACCCATCTTGATCAAAGCCTCCCATGACAGATGATGGATCCTGGCAGGGATCCCGGCTTGTCCCCGGAGGCAAGTATGCCTTGATGGGCACGACCATGGTTCCCGGTTTTAAATTCACCGATTATAAAGCGGCTGTTCGCACAGAGCTGATATCGAAATACCCCGAATTTGAAGAACTGATCAAGGAATTGACCTTGGATTAGCGGCCCCCGGGAGCCCCGCAATCACCTTGCAAAC
>JAHJDP010000051.1 GCA_018831195.1 Candidatus Eisenbacteria bacterium
GCTTGCACCGTCAATCCTCTCCCAGCACCTTCCTGCTTGTTTGAACCCTCTCTTTTCCTGGACATCTTCCCCTCCTTGTTTCCTTGGTTTTACCCCAATTCGGTGTCCAAGAAAACTGGGGACGCCTCAAAGTCCACCGAGACAATGCCTATCGCGTGGTTCTCCAAGAAGGTGCGCCAGTTCTGGGAGGGTGGCTCTCGACGACGGACCCTGTACTTCGAGACGGCCGCCTGGCTGATCTCGATACCGAGCTTCTGCAGTTCCCATTGAATTCGGGGAGCGTCCCAGATCCTCGTCAGGAACACCCAGAGTCCTCGATCACTCGGCTTCAGCCGGATCAATCCTGATGCTATTTCTTGATGAGTAGCAATTTTAGGAGGCAGGTTGTTTTCAATCTCTGGGTGACACCATAATATTGAAAGAGCGCGATCTGCTAAATGAATTTCTTCGGGAGTTAATGCGCGGGACCGAGAATTCTATTTCTGATGTCTTGCACAGTGTTTATATCATAAATCATTGCTTTGGTAATCATGGTTGTTTTGACTCCACTTTAATATTCGGATTCATTTGCCTAACGGCAGCACCAGCGGGAGCGGTATGCGATCCGCTGGATGCAGTAGTTATGAGATACTTCTTTATGTTTAGACTCAGTTCAAGAATCAAGGTGGCTAATTGTCCTTCCTACTGGGAAATTGGAAACTGCTAAAATCGATAGAGCATGGCAGCATCATATAATCACCGTGCGTTAATAGCCGAAAACAGAACTCTGCGAATGCCTGTGGTGAGGTGATGGAATCCGGTTCTTCGTCGGGTGCAGCAAGACGACGCATTTCTGTTGCGACTCTGCCTGGATTAACGGCCAAGCAGCGTACCCCGTAGTCTTTTGATTCTAAATCAGCTATATTGGTTAATGCTTCAACTGCAAACTTGGAGACCGAGTAAGCGGAAGAGCACGGTCTGAAATACTTCGCACGATTTGACGTCAAGTTCATGATTATGCCTCGGCGATTGTCTAACAGGGTCGGGAGAACCATACGCATTACAAGGAATGTGGCGTCTAGATTAACCTTCATGACATGGGTCCAGTCCGCCAAACTTGTTTCATGGATTACGTCTTGCGGGCCCAGCACTCCAACGCAGTTGACCATAAAATCGATGGCCTTAGCTGTCTGAAGTATCATTGCGGTGACTTTTTCAATTTCTGAGAGGCTGGACATATCACATGCATATGAATGAAAATGACCGCCCCGGAATGGAAGTGATTTTTCTAGCCTCGCAATGTCCTGCGGTCTTCTCACGACCAAATAGGCTTCGTGGCCGGCCTCAAGCATACGATTAGTCAACGCATTACCTATTCCTCCGAGGGCTCCAAATATAATGCAAGTCATGTCTAAACCAAGGTTTCTTGGGAAAAGCAGCTTCCTGATGTAGGATTGAAGTAATCAATCCAACCGCTTGGCAGGGCAGATGCTGCCTCCTGATCAATTACAATCCAGAAGTCAAAGTGGTGTTTTAAAATTGAACAAGGCGAAGTTTTGTAATTGATGGTCGTAAGAAGGTGCCTAATGGCGAGGGATTTGTCCTTACCAAAAGCTAGAAGCGCTATTCGTTTCGAGAATTTCAAGACATTACCCATGCCAATTGTAACGCCATACGGGATGGGAGGTTTAGGGCGTAGGTACCCAAATGTCTCAGGGCTCATTTTCACGAGAGACGTTTGCTGCTCCAGCAATTGGTCTCCCTCATATGTGTCGGGGTCTACTGTCATGGTCTGACCATTAGGAGCTATGCCCAATAGCTGTAAATGTATTGTATGACTAGAAACGAGGGAATCATATTTTTGGCACTCAGACTCCATGGTAGAACCAGATACAGTTCCAGGTATAAAGTGGATTCTCCGTCTGTCGAGCCTTATGCTATGAGCCTTTTCAATTCTTCCGTAAAGCGACGTGTTCATCCAATTCTGGTAGGAGGAAGGGGAACTAGCCGCCACTCCAAAGTGCTCTGCCACATGAAACGCCCGCATTTCTTGCAACCCAGCAAGTTTGTTCTTACTATTAATGGCCGCTATTAGTTGATCGTATACTCCACCAGCGGTCCGTCCAGGCATGAAGCCCAACACGGGTAACCTCTCAGTCTCAAGCACAAAACTGATCATCTGAGAACCAACAGAGAACAGCTCGTTTCTATCCTTGCATAAGACGATTTGCGGTTTCCTTAGTTTCGGGTATCGATAGGTACCCCTAAAGACTTCTGTAATTAGTCGCAGAACATCGGCCCTGACAAAACCAGAAAGCTCTTTTTCGTTGGAGAAAGTTTTTCTGAAGTAGCCATCGTAGAATGCTTCCAAGTGTTTCACAAAAGTGACGGCGTCTTTGTCTCGCTTTGCAACCTTTTTAACGTATACCAGAACAGGCTTGTTCAGCTGAAGCGCCTTCTTGAACTCACCGTGGGTGACTGAGGTTTTCCCATCATAAACTTCCGAGTCCTCATGCTTATCTGGTATTGATCCATACCGTTCACCTACCATCAGGACGTAGATGTCGGAAGACTCAAGTTCGGATAAGCACTTCGTGCATGAAGCAGCCCAATCAGCACCGTCGTGCTCAGAAAGGTATGCATCGAACGAATACTGTTTCAAGGCTTTCTTAAGAGCGTTTCGTTCCATCTTCAGGTCATTGACGGTTGAACTGACAAAGATTTTCATCTCGATCCTCCCCATTGTACATTCTTCACTACGCCATCTATGTACTTCTTGTAACGTCCCGGTTCAGCGGCCGGGCCGCGGACCGTCCGCTCCAACCGGTTGTTATGCTGCGCTGTTCGCATACTCGGCCTTGTAAGTCTCAGCGAGAGCCGCATGCAGCTCCTGCATCCCTTCAATCCTCGGGCGGTCGGCCAGCGGCTCGGGATCAAAGCCCAGGCAAATCTCGATGTCCTTCTGCGAGAGGTAGTTGCCGTGGATCAGCACTTCGCGGATCTGGTTGGCGGCATCGGGATACTCGCGTTCTTCGGCGTCGCGACTCTGGACCAGGAACTCGCGGTAGCATTGCTCGATGACCGGCTTCGAGTGAGTCTGAATCTCGGCCACCACCCGTAGGATCTCGGTGATCTTGATGTCGAGCGCCGCCTCTGTGCTGTAGAAGATGTTGCCGTTGGGGTGGGCGGACTGGTTGCGGTGGTCCACCAGTTTGGCGCAGGTGCCGATCTTGCTGTTGTCGCAGGCGATGAGCTTGAGGAAGCGCAGGATGCTGCGTTCGTTCACGGTGCTGAACACGAAGGGCGATGTCGCGTCGAGGAGGCTTTTCTCAATGTTCTTGCCGAAGCCGATGAGGCCCATCGCGAAGTCCTTCGGCTCCGTCTGCTTGATCTGCCAGATGTTGAAATAGACGAAGCTCATCGTGAGCATGTGGTAGGCGATGAAGGCGAACTGGTATTTGCCGTGCGTGTAGTTCGTCTCGAAGACGTCCCATAGGAACTCGATGTATTCCTGCTCCTTCGGGGTCTTGAAAGAGAGCGGCAGGTAGTTGGCGAGTTCGGCGGTTTCGTCCATGACTCACGCCTTAGTCGGATCTAGTTCAATGGCCCAAAGGCGTTGAAAGTCGGGACCGTGTGACTTCGGCTTGGTGGCGGGCTCATGAATCTGGATAGTGAGCGGAATCGGAAAGTCGGTGCCGATGATGGCGGCTTCGCCCGGGCGCAGGTTGGGCAGGAATGCTGATGCTGCGCGATCGATCTCACCGCAGGCACGCTCCACCACTTCGCGATCACGGTCGTTCGTCAGCCGGTGAACGATCAGGGTGCCCATCTGGCTCAAAACGCCCTCTGTGATATCGCGGGGGCGTTGGCTGGCCAAACAGATACTCAGGCCATACTTGCGGCCCTCCTTGGCGATCAACTCGAAAGCATCGAGCTTGGCGGCATAGTCCTCCGCACCGATTTGGCGACCGAGAAAGTTGTGAGCCTCGTCCACAAAGACAACGGTCGGCCGTCGCTGAAACGCGCCGCCACGTGCCTGGGTCAAGAGATGCCGGCCGATGACATTGGCGATGATTTCGCGCGCGTGAAACTCGTAGGCGATGCCGCTCAGGCAGATTCGCAACAGCTTGTCGCTCCCGCTGATGAAGGTATCGATCTTGGCCGTCAACGAGGGTTCGGTGTTAGCTTGGAAGACGCATTGAAAGGCGGGGGAAGTCAGGACGCCGTTGATGCGCGCAAAGAGTGAGAGGCAGTTCGCGTAACTTCCCTCGTCAGGCCCGCCCCATCTCGTCGGATCGGGCGCTCGATATGTGCCGCCGTTCGGCCATACGCATTCTTGTTCGATCTGCTGCACCAGATGAGACACATTAAATGGCTGTCGTGGATTGTCCAGCAGGGACGAAGTAGCAGGATCCAACTCAGCATCGGTTAATGGTTGCTTGGGCTGGCCATGTTTCCGGATAAATCCGTTTGTAGCAAGTTTGGGCTGTATCCCCGCCAACCGCAAACTTCTCATCGCCGCACGCATCTTCGGTCCTTGCACCTTGCCCGCGGGCTCGAAGAGTGCCACGAAGTCTGACTCAAGAAAGCTCGTTGGGGGTAAAGAACATGAGACCGACCTGGTCTCCTTCTCCACCAGCTCGTCCAGATGGCAATGCAAGACTCCGTCGCCGGTGAAGTCCCGATACTCACCGGTGGCATCGATCAGGATCAGCTTCGCCTTGTATCGGATGCATTCCTCGATGATCCGCGCCGTCGTCCAACTCTTGCCGCCTCCTGTTGCACCGAGGATCGCGCAATGGCGTCCAAATAGGCGCTCCGGCTTCACGGAAACAAGGCTGTCCTGCGCCACATCGATAGCGCCGAGATTCAAGACGACGGGCTCGCGGTCATCCTCCGTATGCTCCATCAGGCGCGGTAGCAGTGCGATGAACCTATGCGGCGCGGCGTAGATGCGATCCCCGAGACGCGGGTAGGTATCGACGCCTGCGGTTACCAGCAGGTCGTCCATGGAAACGCAGCCCAGGAGCTGAATCTGTCCGAGCGCGTCCAAGTCGCTGTTGCCGACGAAGTCGCGCCTGATGGAGCGGCGCTCCGGTTCGCGCAGGTGGATCTCAGCAATACGGCCCAGAAGAAGGCTCTGCTGGCCTTCGATCAAGACGAATTCGCCGACCTCTCCGCGGCCATAGCGGCCACCTGCGAAATGGGAACCACTCGGCTGACCGGCCTCGCTGAGATTGACGCCGACCGTTCGGGCGGTGACCGAGGACGTCACACCCAGGAAGAGCTCCGGGCGCAGCAGTCCTTTGGGAAAAGCCTCATCAATGTTCAACTTGCTCATAGCTCCCTCGTCACGCCCTTGATAGCCTTCATGAGGGTATCCGCTGGCGTCAGTGATTTCAGGTCAGGGACCATCTGGGCAAAGTCACCGAACGACGCTTTGATGAACCACACATCTTCGCCGCGGCCGCCAAGCTCGGCAAAAGTTTTCCAGAATCGACTGTCCGCTGCTTCCTTGACTCTCGTGTGCGCCTCCTTATCAACAATGATCAAGCGCAGATGTGGGTTGGACTGCGCCGCAGCCAGCAGCGGCTCGGCCAGATGATCGTCATTGAAGCCAAAGCCGACGGCCAGCAGGCACGTATTCGGTTCGCGGATGGCGGCAAGATACTGCGCCATCGATTCGAGATGGGGTTGCACGAAGCTCTGCTGATACTTCCCCCTTGCGGGGTAGATCAAGCAGGCTTCGGCAGGCGTCGGCTTGTCTTTCTCGTAGATCGTTCCTTCCTCACCCCTCGCCCAGTTCACTGATCCGTGGAGCTTGTAGAGTAGGAACACGCCCTCGAGGTAATGCCCAAGGTCGTCACCGCTGCGCGGCCGCCGAATGATGTCGTAGCCGAAGAAGCGCGGGTCGTAACGGCGAGGAGCGGTGAAGGAGAATCCGTCCAGTGCCACTCCACCCAACTCGGCGGCGGCCCGTTCAAAACAAAGGTCATAGTTCGTGGTAAAAACCTGCAAGCGTTGATCCCGAACGCGGCGGCGAGAGAGCCGGTGAAGGAAGACCTTGTAAGCACCAAGCTTATCGGCGTCGAGAAACGCCGAGCACTTGTCGAGAATCACTTGCTTGCTTGAGCTCAGAAACTCGCTGACGTCTTCGTTGTCCTCTACTTGCAAGAAGGCTTCGACCCTGGAAAGAAACGCTTCGATATTCTGATCCTTGAGGTCGTGGTTGACCTTTCCCGCCGTCTCTGTGGCGCAAACCGTCGGTTCGGCGCCGACGGCGCCATTCCACAAGTCCTGCATCGATGGTCCACCCGCAGATCGCGAACATCCGGAACCGGCGAGGATTACAAGGTGCTGCATCTGCAAGGACGCGAGCAGTACGTTCTTCAGTTCGTCCTTGGCCGTCCGGGCCTTCTCTTGCTGCTCCTTGTCGTCTGCGATCTCAGCCACCAGCTCGCGCCAGTCGCTCGCGCCTGGTGCACGAAAAGAAGACGCTGCTGCCTTTGGTTCAGGTGTGGTCATTTCGGTGTGCCTCCTGTTTCTTCGCCCCAGATGCGGGAGAGGGTGGCCTGGATCTTGTGCTCGAAGCGGGCGATCAGTTCGCGGGCGCCGTTGATGACTTTCTGGTAGCCCGCGATCTCCGCCACGATCTCCTTCTGCACCTCCAGCGGCGGCAGGGGGATTTGGTAATTACCGACCCACTTGGAACTGAGATTCGCTTGTGCCACGCCACTTGATCCAGCGATCGCGTCGGCCTCGAACGTCTCCGTGTTCAGGATCGCGAAAAGGTATTCCGGAAGACAGGACGCACCACTAATTGGCTCAACATGGGCGACCCGCTGATTCAGAACAGCGGGCTCGTGCTCATGTTTCAATCGGCCGACCCGTCCGACGTTCCCTGTGAGTGACATCAAGATGTCTCCGGCTTTCAGCGTGTAGTCGGCGAACTCCATCCGTCGTTCTAGTGCCATGAACTTCGGATCGTCATCTATGACTTCTCCTTTCTGCACATTCTTGATCCGCATCACGCGAAGACCTTTGTCCACATACTCCTCGCTCTTGAAGGCGAAGCCATTTTTCACCCGTGCAACTTCTGAGAGCGGGACGAAGGGGTAACTTGAAGTGGCAACAGCCCCCTCCCGATACCGCTCGCCGCTGAGGTTGTAGTCGCCATTCGCGGCGATCTTTTCTTTCGGCACAATCTGGGCGGTGGACGGGAGGGAGAGGATGGACTCGGTGGACGCTTTGGAGCGGAGGGCTTGGAGATAGGCGGCGAGTTCGGCCTGCACTTGCGGGAGGTCGTTCTTCTCGATAGCGCGGCGCTGGGCTCCGAGGCCGAAGCCATCGTTCTCCACTTTGAAGAAGGCGATGGTATCGGCAGCCTTCGCGAGGGATTTGTCGAGCATGAGAATGCTGGTCTTCACCCCGGAGTAGGGATTGAAACAGCCCGCCGGGAGCGAGACGACGGCGACGAGGGATTTTTCGACGAGCATTTGCCGCAGCGCTTTGTAGGCGGTCTGGCTCTGGAAGATGATGCCCTCGGGGACGATGATGCCGGCGCGACCGGTGGGCGTGAGGTGCTCGGCCATGTAGTCCACAAAAAGGACTTCGCTGCGCTTGGCCTTGATGGAGAATCGCTTGTGGGGCTTGATGCCGCCTTTCGGAGACATGAACGGTGGGTTGGCGAGAATGACGTCGGCGAATTCGTTCCAGCGCTCCTCGGAGGTGAGGGTGTCGTATTCGTAGATGTGCGGATCGGTGAAGCCGTGGAGGTAGAGATTCACCAGGGAGAGGCGCACCATGTCGGGCGAGATGTCGTAGCCCTTAAAGTTTTTGGCGAGGCGGCCCTTTTCGTCGGGAGTGAGTTTGCTGTGACCCTTGGCGTCGGTGTTGGTGCGGAGGATGTGCTTGTAGGCGGAAATGAGGAATCCGGCCGTGCCGCAGGCGGGGTCGAGGATGGTCTCCCCTTTCTGCGGAGCGACGACCTCGACCATGAAATCAATGATGTGGCGCGGGGTGCGGAACTGGCCGGCATCGCCCTGCGAGCCGAGGACACTGAGCAGATACTCGAAGGCGTCGCCGAGGCGTTCGCTGTGGTCGTAGCTGAACTCGTCGATGATCTTGAGGAAGGCTTTGAGCGTCTCGGGGTCGCGGTAAGGGAGGTAGGCGTTTTTGAAGATGTCGCGGAAGAGCGGCGGGATGCCGGGGTTCTCCGGCATCTTCGAAATGCCTTCGCCGTAGAGGCCGAGCATCTCGTGGCCGCCGAGCGATGGCGCCATGAGCTTGGCCCAGCCGTAGCGGGCAAAGTCGCCGGTGAAGAACTTACGCTTGCCGCCGAGTTCCTCGGACTCGGCGTCCATGTCGTCCATGAACTTGTAGATGAGGGCGATGGTGATCTGCTCGACCTGGGATTTGGGGTCGGGAACTTTGCCGACGAGGATGTCGCGGGCGGTGTCGATGCGGCGTTTGGTATCGGTGTCTAACATGGTTCTCCTTTATGCGGCAAACTGGTTCAAGGAGACGTAGTCCTTGACGTATTCAGGCACGAGCACGCGGTACTTCTCGGGAACGGACCTGAAGTCACGGGTGGAAAACGCGGGGTTAGTGGCCAGGTCGGTAAATTGTTTGCTTTCGATGATGTGGCGCACCTGGTCGCTGGTGATGTAGGCCTTAAAGTAGGTCTTGATGGCCGGAATGGCTTCAGCTTCGTCGGGTTTGTAGTCGGCGACGAACTTGGCAAACTCTTCTTCCAGCAGTTCATCCTTGGACTTGAAGTGCGGAATGAGGCCGAAGATTCTTTCGAGGATCTCGCGCAGTGTGATGCGGCGGTCGACGGCGGCGGCTTTGCGCAGCTTGTCGAGAGTGTAGTACTCCTCGGGTTTGTTGAAGAGTTCGTGGTTGACATAGTCGATAACGCGGTCCCATTGTCCGGCTTCGACGGCAGAGGTGACGATGTCATTGGCGCGGATGACGTCTTCGAACTTTTCGAAGAACATGCGGTCGATCTTCATGCCCTCGTGGCCGATGGTCTCTTCCTTGATCATCGAGAGGATATCGGCACCGAGGTGCTCATACGTGCCGCCCACGACCACCAGGCCTTGGCCTTCCCCCTCGTCGCCGCTCTTCCCTTTGGGCGGAGGGAGCTTCAGCACTTCGTCGTAGTTGAACTCTTCCTCAAAGTATTCGCAGTTGGCGAAGAAGTCGAAGAGCTTGAAGGCCTTTTTTAACGGGTGCTGCACGACGTCCTTGAGGTTGTCATCGAAGAGCAGCTCGCGGAAGTCGTGTTTGCGGGTGCCGCGTCCCTTGATCTGGATAAAGTCGGTCGGCGAAAAGATCGGGCGGAAAAGACCGAGGTTGAGGATGTCGGTGCAGTCGTAGCCGGTGGTCATCATGCCTACCGTCACGCAGATACGCGCCTTGCTGGTCTTGTAGGCGGGAATGAAGTTGCCCGAGCCGAGCAGGTTGTTGTTGCTGAAGTTGATGGTGAACTGCTGGGCATCGGGTATCTGGGAGGTCACCTGCACGGCGAAGTCGGATTGGTACTTGCCGGGGAACATGCGGTCGGCCATCTGATTGAGAATCTGCGCCAGTTTGGCGGCGTGGTTCTGGCTGACGGCAAAGATGATGGATTTGCCGATTTCACCGCTGACCGGGTCGCGCAGGGCGTTCTCCAGGAACGTTTTGCACAGGAGCTGGTTGGTGGCGTCCGCGAAGAAACGCCTCTCGAACTCGCGTTGCTTGAAGGCCTGCTGTTGATCCTCGCCGGTATCATCGGTAAATGAGACGACGAAGCCTTCTTCGGAAAGCAGCGTGGTGGTGACCTCGGTGCGGGCGTCCACCACAGTGGGGTTGATCAGGAAGCCCTCCTTCACGCCATCGATCAAGGAGTAGCGGAAGGTCGGCTGGCTGTTCTCGCAGCCGAAGGTGCGGTAGGTGTCGAGCAGCAGGCGGCGTTCGGCCTCGCGCGGGTCGCGGGTGCCCGGCCTTGAGCTGTCGAACCGGCGGAGGTAATCGCGCGGCGTGGCCGTGAGGCCTAGCTTGTAGCCGATGAAGTAGTCGAACACGGCTCGGGCGTTGCCACCGATCGAGCGGTGCGCTTCGTCGGAGATGACAAGATCGAAGTCAGTCGGTGAGAAGAGCTTCTGGTACTTGTTGTTGAAGAGCAGGGATTGCACGGTGGTGACGACAATCTCCGCGCGTCGCCAGTCATCCCGGTTCTCCTTGTAGATCACCGTCTGAAAGTCGGCGGACAACACCGCGGCGAAGGCCTTTTTGGCTTGGTCCTCCAGCTCAAGGCGATCCACGAGGAACAGGACACGCCGCACGTTGCCGGAACGCAGAAAGAGCTTGATGACGGCGGCAGCGGTCATGGTCTTGCCTGTGCCCGTGGCCATCTCGAACAGGAAGCGGTCCTTGCCGTCGCCAACTGCGGCCTGAAGGCTTTGGATGGCCTTGAGCTGATAGGGCCGGAGAAAGCGCAGCTTGTTGGTTTGGATGTATCCGGGGCGTTCCGCATCGTTCCGCCACCCGGCTTCCGATTGGTAGTTCGGGCGCTGGGTGCGAACGATGTAGTCCTCGCCCACCTGCTCCTCGATCAGACGCTGCGGATTGGGCGTGACCTTCTGGTAGCCGGTGACCGAGTCGGGCGTCGGAAATGAGGTAATGACGTATGGGTTGCCGCGTTCGAGATCCCAGAAGTAGTGCAAGTTGCCGTTGGAGAGGATGACGAAGCGGCAGTTCTGGGATTTGGCGTACTTGCGGGCCTGCTCTTTGCCGACGAGCGGATTCTTATTCTCCGCTTTGGCTTCGAGAACGAGCAGCGGGAAGCCCTTGGCGTCGAGCAAGAGAAAGTCTACGAACCCTTTGGTGGTCTTCTCGAAGTTGTCGCCGAATGCGTCTAGGTCGCTGGTTTTGATCGTGACGCTGGGTTCGAGACGAATGTTCGCGGGCGCGGTGCCCTCCTGGAAAAAACGCCAGCCCGCCGCTTCGAGCAGCTTGTTGATCTTGATGCGGGCTGTAGCTTCCTTATCGGGCATTCAGGGTCCTATTCCAGCGGTGGTGATCAATCGGCACACTGCTCTCATAGCCTGCGAGGGTCATTGGCGCGGTCCTCGCCTCTCTCAACATCGCGATACTATTATCACCATAAGCAATGGGCGTGACAAGGGCCCTCGACAGGTTTAAAAGTTCGTTAGGCAACACTAATACAGATCTTCTGCTATTTTAGTGTTCATATAGCGACTTTATTTTCCCCCAAGAATCTTCACTCGCGGGATTTGCCTGATCTGTAAATACATTCAAAGTTCCTGTGCCTGACGCCCCGTCAACGCCATCAACAACAAGATATACATTCCATGATCCACCAGGATCGCCATTATATTCCCCGGTAACAAACCCCCAATGTATGTTCTCTCCAGTTCCGCCAAAAGAACAAGGATTCTCGCAATCTAGTTCAATACCATAAACACAGGCCTCAAAATCTCCCGACCAATTAATGGCCACAGATGATCCATGCTCGGCCGCCTGAATTCTAAATACTATGTCTGGACCGGTGGCAATAACCGATGTACACGCATGAGCCAAGGAATCTATGTCGTTTGCATATTCTCTCGTGTCCAATTGATACGTTGTCTCATAGCCAGGGACATCAATTAGAATGGCGTTATTACACGTCTCTCCGTCGAGGGGGTTTGCATATATAGGCATTGGCAGGAGAAACAATGAGAACGTGAACAAAATTACAGTTCGTATAATATTCATTTGCTGACCCCCTGTGATATCCCTGCATTTGGATTCGCGACTACCTGTTACTACTATAAGTGCTTGCCTAACGTAAAGTCTACTGATCTTGATAACTTGGCAATCCGCTATTTATCATTGTGGCCCCACGCCACCGATATCGAGTTCTGCTTCGAGTCCGTTACATCCACTTAACGCAAGCTATCCAGGACTCGAACAAATGATATCACCTAAGAACCGGTTCATTCAATTCGCTTATGGAATCCGCAACTTGCGCAAGAACATGGTCTTGGTCAGCGGATGTTTTTGGCGGTGCGAGGGAAGGACCGGAAACAGCCCATGACAGCCTAATCGGAAGTATGGCAACAGGTTATACCGGATATCCAGAAAACGGACTCATTGAGCGAAACCCTGGCCACCCGCCACAGACACCGATCCCGAATCGGGCCACGCCCCGGCCACCTTCAATTGCTGACGAGGCATGGCATCACGCGGTTATACATTGAGGTCAGACTGAAAGTATTACATTCAATGCTGAGTGCTCCTGCGCTTGCTATAACAATACCAACATCGCAGCACCGCCTGCAATATTGCCACTCGAACACGGCAAGCTATTACTTCACCCCAGAACACGGCGAGCCCGCACCGCACGGGAAATGCTGGAATGACGGACGTTTCCGAACACTTCGCGGATCGGGAGTCGGGCGGGCAAAACTCGTGCGCCTTGAACAATCGTTCGGCTTTTGCATTGCAACAACTTTCACATTATCGCATATGTACAAGCACGTCGTTATTCCATCGAAGGAGGACGTTCATTCAGGGCCATTTTAGGGGCAGCCGGGGCCGATTCTGGGCCTCCGGGGGCATTTCAGAGGCGGTTCTAGCCCTCGAAGGGGCAGCTCGGGGGCAGAATTCAGGGCTTCGGGACACCATAGGGGCATTTAAGGGGCAGGATTTCGCCTGTTTTTTTCATTTCACTGCCCCTCCGGATACACCCCAACAGAGGCAGTAGCTTGGGAAATAAAGAGTTAGCGGATTTCGGCTCCTGCCCCATCCTTGCCGTTTGGCCGGATTTATGCGATTTCGATGCCGCAAAATCGCCCCTTTCGCGGAGGGGTATGCCGCAAAATGGGCAGTTACGAAAAGGGGGATGCCGCAAAAATGCCCTTTACGCCAAAGCCGATGCCGCAAAATGGGGGTCGGCGGAGGGTAATTTTACCGATTTTGGTGGCCCAGCTCGGGCAGCTCCGTCTTGAACAGCAGCTTCCCGTCACCATCCAGGATCTCGATGTACCGGACGTCCTGTAACTTGGCCCCAATCCCGGCGTTAGCGATGGCCCGGGCTGCGCGTAGCGCCATCATTCGCCCCATCGCCTCGATCTCAGCCTCTTTCCGGTCGGTAAACAGCGCCGGGTTGTCGTCCATCGTCAGGCCACCCTTGAA
>JAHJDP010000052.1 GCA_018831195.1 Candidatus Eisenbacteria bacterium
CTGAGCTTTTATGTTTCTTTGAAGGACCCTACACAAACGGAGCGTTTTGTCAGCGAATTGTCGGCGCTGGAAGGTTTGAACCGGGTGAATCTCAGCTATGGAGATGAAACGGGGAGTCTGTAACTCATCAGATTGCGCTGATTATAGAAATCCCCGGATCCCATCACAACCGGGATCCGGGGATTGAGGTTATGTGCCGGCATCTCATTGTCAGCATTTTTTATTAGATCTGCGCCAATCCGGCCGACGCCCCAGAGGTCAGAGATGGGGAGCGGATGGAGAAAGTCCAAAACGTGTCCCGGCTCGACTCTCGGCGAGTAGGAATGCAGGATCTCCATGATCTGGCGCGAGACGGAGCGGTATTTTGTGGAATTGACGGGGAGGGCCGGAGCAAAAGGAGCGTTGAAATTTCTTATCCGCTATTACTCCGCTATTACTCCTCATCAAGGCCAGTGTAAAGGTCAAATCCGGATTTCCTTAAAATATTTAATATCCCTTTGCTTCTTTTTTCAACAATATATGGTGAGAATTTTTGCACTGCAAGTGCTTGAGCGATCCCTTCAATACCCTGTTTGGATAGTTCTTTCTTTCGCGATTCTGAAACGGACTCCCAAACTCGATCACGTTCTTTATACCAACGATTGATGTCATCGTCGGAGGGCAGATAGTATTGATTGTGATGCGTAACCGCTTCCAAAGGCAGCCGTGTGCTTAACTCTGGTGAACTGTCTGGATAGCCGATGCAAACAAGGCCGGCGGGGAAGACTAATTCAGGTGCGCCAAAATGCTTTTGGACATCAAGCTCAATCCCGCTACCGAGATAGCAGGTCCCTAAACTGAGGCTTTCGGCCGCAACTACGATATTTTGCAATGCAATTAAGGCATCCCAAAGGCCCATGAAAAAATTGTAGGGACGATGATTATACACCTCTTTATCAGAGTGGGTCTGTAGCCAGCGTCTGACCCGGTGGTGGTCAACAAGGGCAAAAATAGCTATCGAGCAATTGGAATTTTCGATAAACGGTACTTCCAGAGCTTCATCTAACTTCGTCAGCATTTCCTTGTCATCGATGACCAGCAGAGAGTACAGCTGAAGATTCCCTCCTGTGGCCGCACGAGTTCCCGCAGAGAGAATTTTATCCAACAACTCAGGCTCGATAGGCCTATCGCTATATCGTCGTACGGATCGATGGCTCATTAAACATTCGATGACCGGTTTCATAAATTTCTCCTTGAGTAATCTTTGTATAAATCAAAACAATTTGACCTGATGTTATTGGTTACGAAGTTTAGCTTTGATTTTATTCCGATAACCTTCATCCACGTATGATTCTGTATAGCCGCACTCCATACACACAAAAGTGCGGACATTCCCTCCGGAAAAGGGGTATGGCATCTCATCCGATTTAAAAGCTATTTTGCCGGCACTCAATATCCAACCTTGTTCAATCTGAGTGCAAGAACACTTCGGGCATATTCCCTTAAGCATTATCTGTCTCCATTTTTCTGCTTCTGATGGAACTTTTAATTTAGTCAGTGTATAAGCAATTACAAAATCAAATGATTCGGTCATTGAACCAATGAGAAACTTTGTTTCAGGTCTGTTGGAACGATGCTTGTCAAGATCAGCAAGACCGCGCCTGCCTCGAGCCAGAATGCTATGCCTAACCCTTCTATTGATTGCATCCGCCCTTAGATCACTGGCTCTTTCCCAGCTGGCCCATGCCTTGGAGTCGACTCCACGATACCAGATTGCGCTGTGCAGATGAAGAGGCAATGGTATCGGCCTTTCTCACCGATCCGAAAGTGGTATGGAAAATCCTCCGGCACCTGGGGCTTGCCACCACGGCCCCCGCCCTGTCGTCGGCGCGATCGTCGGAATTACCGATGCGGTTTCGCCGGATGCCGCCCCGATCAGGATTTCCGGTTGGGTTCGAGGGAGAGGTGTGTCTGGGAAGATCGATCGGAGGGCGAATAACGCAGGGAGATCGGTATCATTCTGGTGGTTGCCGCGAGGGGGCGGGCCAGAGCAAAAGGACCCTTGAAATGCTTCTCCGCAACCCCGATCCGGTTTTGCCCGGATCGGGGTTTCTCTTAGACATTAATGGCCGCGGGGCGGCGGTGGAGGCGGCCGA
>JAHJDP010000053.1 GCA_018831195.1 Candidatus Eisenbacteria bacterium
CGGGCTCCCTCCGCTTGCACCGTCAATCCTCTCCCAGCACCTTCCTGCTTGTTTGAACCCTCTCTTTTCCTGGACATCTTCCCCTCCTTGTTTCCTTGGTTTTACCCCAATTCGGTGTCCAAGAAAACTGGGGACGCCTCAAGGGAGAGTCCCGGGCCAATGGCGGATCGCAGATTGATGTTAAATCCGGCGCTTTTAGTATGTGTATCCGCGTTTGTTTCTACATCATGTTGGATTCCTGTTTGCCCATCCAATGTAAAACCGGACATACCGGAGTATCTTCCTGTAGAGACTCGCGCTAGATATTCCTTTATCTCATACAAGCTCCCCGGCAAGAGATCATCCCTTATTCCATGTCCGACAGAGAGGCGCGTGAACCAATGATTCTCAAGATTCAAATCAATCCCAGTTATCAACTTGAGATCCTGGATTGCCAGGCCAAACTCCGGACGTTTTCCAAGATTTCTCGTCGCCTGCTGCGCCGCAACATGCATGCGCACATTGGTTCGGCCCCGAAGAAGCATTCCAGAAAGGAATCCTCTGGTTTCTTCAATATCATGGTAGTGTCCATAAAACTTGGGATCCGAGCGAATCTTGATGAGTGAATACCGAAACCTCTCAAAGACTGAGCCCTCTAGTTGCCCCAGAAAGCCAGCCGCACTAAGGATATTGGCCGCTGCTTCATAGCCATCATCTCCACCAATTCCATACTCCAAATAAAAGTGAACATTTTCTTGCAGTCGTAGATCACTCGATAGGCTCAGGCCGTCAAATTTTATTTCGTCTGCATCAAAATGAATGGTCTTGCGGATGGCGCTTAGCTGGAGGTCGAATTTGGATGTGAGTGGCGCCTTCATCCAAGCGCTTCCAATTTCGGTGCCTCGTTCTTCCCACCGGGAGCGCAGAATATACGCCCCGGTTTCCAGCTTCCAGGGCCGGACAACAACGCCGGCGCCTCGTCCATATCGCTGCTCATTCATGAGTTTTGATAGCCGCCACGTTCGATCCCCCGCCAACAATTCCAGGCGATCGGACCGTATTGACATTCGATACTCTTCCGGTTCAGCAAAGGGAACGGCTTCCCATGCGTCGGGTCCACGAGCCAAGTAATCAATCCTATAGCGATCGCTCATCCGACCCAGACCGGAAAGCTCAGCTTGTCCAATCACTACTTCATATCCGGACAGACCATTCAGAGATAACTGACTAGGAACCGTCCGAAACTGCTTTTCATCTCCTGCATTTGATACGATTTCACACGCACACCAGGCTTTTTCCTGAATTTGCCGCCCCCCCGGGGCTCGTCCATAGGCCATTAGCCAAACTGTGGAGATCCCCCCATCCCACCCCTCATTGCATGTCTCGACTTTATAACGTACAAGTTGTGTTTCGCTCGGATCGAGGTTGATGGAGCCAGGCTGAGCTTTTATATATGCGCCGCGATCCACATCCGCCCTGAATGAGAGGTCGAGGGAGGCGTTTCCTGTGTTTGTAACCGCCGCCGTGACTTGAAAGATATCTCCTGCGACGATACATCCGGACTGCTGCTCAATATTCAAAATAAAACCAGGAGCCTCCGGAACATCTATTTCAGCATAGGTCTTTTCCATCAGCCCCGTATCATTGAGATTTTCAAGAGAGTATTCAATCTTGTAATGTCCCGCCGCCGCCTTTCTTGAAACGCCGATAGCCACTATGCGTGAGTGTTGTTCCCCGGCGGAT
Organism: Candidatus Eisenbacteria bacterium; assembly: GCA_018831195.1. NCBI lineage: Bacteria > Candidatus Eiseniibacteriota > Candidatus Eiseniibacteriota bacterium. The sequence goes on from JAHJDP010000053.1 coordinate 1,723, forward strand.
AAGGTAAGTACGCCAGCGGGCAGAATGTTGGACCATCCATCCGGAATGATTATATTTTCATTGAGGGAAAGCGCCTTTTCTTGATTGTTTGTTAAGGTAAAACAAAGAGTAGCAACCTGGCCCGGACTCACCTTGATAGTTTTTTTATCTCTGAGCGCAACAGAAAGATCCGCCCCCATCCCGACCGATGAGAGAAAGAATAAAATCAGAAGAGATAGAAATATGCTATTCGATTTGCAGCTCAAGTTTCGAGCCAAACACATGATCGTCGCCATTGTCTGCAACAATCAGTGCAGTGTAGCGGCCATCGGGAAGTTTTGGTATCCCGACGCTAAACCGGGCTGAACACTCCGGATAGATTCGCTTCTGGCCTCCTTGGAAGCGGCCTTGAGAGACCCCATCCCAATTGAAGATTTCCACCCATACAGAAGGCACCAGCTTGACTTCTCCGGTGTTCTCAACATCAAGTTGGATCCTCGCATCACTGTCACCCCAAACAGCATCCAACGAATTGAATAATAGATCATATCTTCCATCCACCCCCACGGTTGTGGTGAGTTGTATTCCATAACGTACGACGGAGGTGAGTAAAAGTTCTCCATTTTGGGGATTCTGTCTTGAATAGTGCGCGATCGGCTCGACCATCAACAGGCTCCAATAGGACCCTCTCAAATCTTTTCCTTCAGGGACTGTCATTGTCCAGGCAATGGGCTGAGATCCTTCCGGTTGGATCGTAAATTGAGGCGGGGCAAAAGTGATCCAGTCGCCGTTTGATCTTTCTTCTGACCCTGGTTCCCCATATAGATTGCTCCCATCAGCATAGAACAAATAATCACGCTGGTAGGCAATGATCTCCTGATATTCTTCACTGTTGTTTTGTATAATGATGACCCCATGATGCGTCTGCCCCGGACGCGATTGAACATCGTACGCCAAGGGACCATCGACACTGATTGAACCGGCAAAGACCGGAAGGGGCATAAGAATTCCTAACAACATAGCTTTCATGGCAAGTCCACCACAGTGTAAATAACTGAAGTAAGATAATTGTTGGGTGTTAGAGAAGCTGAGATACCGGTTATTCGGAGCCGGATGGTAATACCGCTTCGGTCGCCGGCGCCTGAGAAGAGGGCCATATCATTGATTGTGACTTCCTGATAGAATGTTCCCTCTGTAATGGACCCCGTACCGACCCCGGGACCCGTTCGCTTGATCCACAGAACCAAGGAATCAGACCAGTTGGTGTCACTGCGGCGCACATCAACGCGCCACCTGTCGGCGTGTCCCCCGGTATTGGTGATATTGAGAATGATCTCGTCTACCGAGCTTTCATAGGTCGACTTGAATTGTTCGTTGAATCTTGAGAATTGGCCCTTGGCCCCTATACGTTCAACCCAGTTCCCGAGAAGAGAAATATCAACGGCGGGAGCCGGCGATGAAATCGCGGCGCATAGGAGCACCGCCGCAAGAAGCCGCTTTGTCCTCATATCGAACCCCATCCATGGGGAAAATCGCAGGGTGATATCCCACTTTAGTACAAGTTACAAATCTACGACTCCGCCGTGATCGTATAGGTCACCGTATGCACATCGCTGCCTGTTCCCTGTGCCGCCGTCGCACTGGCCGTATAAGATAGATCACAGGTTCCAACTGTCGTTGAGATTCCCGTGACAAAATCCGCGGCTATTGTAGATAAAGTTACCTGTGCGGCAGCGGTTCCTCCTGCGACGTTGGCGGCCACAACTTTCAATGTAAAATCTGGATCAGCAAGATCGGTGGCAACGGTAATTTTTTTACTGGCTTCATTCGTCGTCCAATTCAGATCGGACGTCGTGGCGTCGGTGGCGTCGTCCGGTTGGCTACCCGCGGTAGCTGAATCAATGGTCAAAGTCACGTTTCCACCCACGATGGCGACCTCGTTTATGGCGGCCACGGTAACCGTAACCGTGTGATTGGCTGTTGTTCCGGCCGAAACACCGGTTGCAACAAATGCCGTACAGAGAATTGCAACGATCAGTCTGGCAACCATGATTTCACCTTTCTCCTTAAACGGACTCATCCCCATTAAGCCCAATATGGCGTGCGCATATTACGGCTATCTGAAGACTCTCCCCATCCTTCGGCTTCGAGGCCAAAGAACCTTAGAATCGGTTATCCCCATGCTGTGTCAAACGCCACATAAATGTTACAGTGTATACATATGATATATCCCTAAAGTATTGTGGGATATGCAGTGCCTGCGGTTGAACCCATCGCTTGAAGTGGACCGTGAGGCCGGATAGCAGGGAACCAATTCTTCAGAATTACTCTTGAGACAGTATTAAATCGACGTATTGCGCCCTCTCGTAATTATAACGGTTATATTGAACATCAGATTGACTGATCTTACCCCTAAAAGCATCAATATTTGAATATCCCTTGCTCTCCATCCATTCCTCCAGTCCCGCAAGGAGGGTCTCGATGTAGGAGACGCCATGCTTGTAAAGAGCGGTGGCGGTCTGCACGGCCGTGGCTCCGGCCAGTAAAAACTTCACAACATCGGCGGGCTTGTCCACCCCGCTGTTGGCGATGAGATCCAACTTAACCCATCCATACAACAGGGCGATCCAGCGCAGTGGAAGCAGCGCGTCAACTGAACGACTCCATGTAATCCGTCGTTCAAGGACCTCGGTCTCAATATTGATATCGGGTTGGAAGAAACGGTTAAATAGAACAACACCGTCGGCGCCGCGCCTCTCCAACTCAGCGACGACATTCCCCACCGCCGAGTAGAAGGGACTCAGCTTCACTGCCATCGGCAGGTTGACAGTCTTATGAATCGCCTCGAACGTGTCAAAGAGCTTCTGCTCGACAAGTTGGGCCGGCCTCTTCAGATCAACTTCGACGGCATAGAAATTCAATTCGATGGCATCAACTCCGGTTTCCGCCAGCTGCTTTGTATAATCGACCCAGCTTCCCGAAGACACAGCATTGACGCTGCCGATCAAGGGCATCTTTACCGCTTTTCTGATCTCCTCGACCTGCAGAAGATGCGCCTTGGCGCCGGCATGCTCGAGCGACGGCAGGTAGGTGGAGGCTTCATGAGAGAGAGCCTCTCCAGGTATGAGATTTTCCTCCATCACATTGATTTCATGGAGAATCTGTTCCTCAAAAATGGAGCGGATGACAAGAGCTCCCGCACCCTTTTCTTCGATCTCCTTCACACGATCGAGATTGCTGGAAAAGGTCGACGCCGCCACAACGATAGGATTCTTGATGGAAACTCCCATATAAGAGGTTTTTAGATCGCTCATTATATCACTCCGTCATCCTGTTTAGTGACATGCCATTGCCGGATTTCTCCAAGGGAATGGTTTATGAGAATTCCGGGGTTTTTCTTCACGGCGAACTTCAATAAATTATCAGATCGGCCGGATCGAGTCTATCTTCCAGTTGTCCTTCTCCTTTCCAAATCACCATACTACTTGGTTGACCTATCCCTGTTCCTTCTGTAGTCTGATGGCTCTGGAGATGTTGAGATGTTGAAGAGGGTTTTTACGAAAGAGGTCGCGGGAATGCGTCAGAATCAACATCGATGGTATCGTTCGGTTCCCCCACTCGCCTTGATCCCTGCCTTATATCTTGTCTTTCTCGTGTCGGCGTTTTTTCCCCTTCCATCCGCCGCGATTGAGCCCCCCACCGCTCTCGCAGCTTATGACACGCCCAACGATCCCGGAGGCTCGATCACGCTGACCTGGGAGCTGAGTCCGAATGATCGGATCCCGGAGATCGGTGAAGAACCCGGTGTTCTGCTGCTCACCTATGGAATCCTTCGGTCCCCGCACCCCCAGACCGGCTTCAATGAAATTGACATCGTTCTTCCCGGGATCTCGGAATATACCGATGACACCGCGGATGACGGGGTCTCCTTCTATTACATAGTTGAGGCCCGCGGCGATGACAGGAGCACCGCCCTGACGCCCGTGGTTGGGCCGGTGAAGGCCAGCGGCCAGGTATTCGACACGCGAAAGACCGTGCTCCTCATCTTCATGATCCTCTTCGGCGGCTCGGTTCTCTTTCTCATTCAGCGGGCGCGAGCCGGAAAAGAACTCTATATCCGGCCGATTCCTGGTCTCGCCGCCGTCGATGAGGCCATCGGTCGCGCCACCGAAATGGGCCGGCCGATTCTCTTTGTCCCCGGTCTCGGGGTAGCGGGAGACGTTGCGACGCTGGCGGCCTTCACCATGCTGGGCCGGATCGCACATAAAACGGCCGAGTATCAAACAAATGTCCGGGTTCCCTGTTACGACCCAATGGTCATGACTATTGCTCAAGACGTCGTCAAGTCGGCCTACCTCGATGCCGGTTATCCCGATATGTATAAAGAGGATGACGTCTTTTTCGTTACACAGGATCAATTTTCCTATGTCGCCGCCGTCAACGGTCTCATGATCCGCGAAAAACCGGCGACCAATTTCTATATAGGCAAGTTTTACGCGGAGAGTCTCATTTTAGCGGAAACAGGCAATATTGCCGGATCGATCCAAATCGCCGGCACCGATGAGATCATCCAAATCCCCTTCTTTGTCGCCGCATGTGATTACACTCTTATTGGAGAGGAACTTTATGCGGCGAGCGCCTATCTATCCCGCGAACCGCCGTTGTTGGGAACGCTGAAGGGACAGGATTGGGGCAAGGCGGCGATGATGATCCTGATCGTTCTCGGCGTTCTCGCCGCCACTTTTGGTTGGAATGCTTTTGTTGATTTTTTTGCAACGCAGTAAATTCAAGAACGCTTGAGGAAGCCGCGAGGTTCAGGTCATGAGGCATAGATCATGAAGCGGGAAGTCCCTCTTATCATCACCATGGTGACGGGCCTATTTCTTGCCCTCCAATATTATTCTCCCCACCGGCTTTCCGCACATATTTATGAAACGCTGATGGATTGGTTGATCATTGTCGGTGTGTTTGCCATCATGCTCGGCATTCTCGGTCTTTTACGCCAGCATACGGATAAGCTCAAGACCAGAGAACGCAATTGGCCCTACAGCATCGCCCTGCTTGTGGGGCTCTTCGGCATGGTCATCCTCGGTTTTTGGGGACAGGGAATGGGCTCTCCCTTTGTTCAGGCCTATTTTACGGTCCTCAATCCCGTCCAAGCGACAATGTTCGCCCTTTTGGCGTTTTACATTGCGTCGGCGGCCTACCGCTCTTTCCGTGGCCGGTCGGTTCTGGCGTCGATACTTCTCATTTCAGCCATCATCGTCATGCTCGGCCGGGTACCCCTGGGAGAAATCATCTGGCCGACCGTCAAGATCGGATCAATCACCATTCCCGGAGTCACCGCGATCTCTGACTGGCTTTTGAATGTTCCGAATCTCGCCGCAAAGCGGGCCATCTATGTCGGATTGGGTCTCGGCGGCGCCGCCACGGCGCTAAAGGTCGTCCTCGGTATCGAGGCGCCGCATCTTAGGGGATAGAATCTTGGCCGAAGTTCATAAAAAACATTGGTATGAGCATATGCTGGCGATCGACCGGCGCATACTCTATCTGTTTGTCTTTATCGCTGTTCTAGTCCCGGCGCTTTTCCCCTTCGGCCTCCCTATCAAAATCACGCCCGAGGTTCAAGCGGTCTATGATCGAATTGAGGCGATGCAACCGGGTGAGATCGTGATGTTCCCATTGGAGTATGATCCCTCCACCGCTGCGGAACTCGAGCCGATGGCCTTTGCGATGCTGCGGCATGCATTCTCAAGGAATCTGCGGGTGCTTGCCTGCTGTCTCTCCTCCACCGGTGTCTCTTTGGTAGAGGATGAGATTGCGCGTGTCGCCCGGGAATATGACAAGGAGTATGGTTCGGATTACGTTTATCTCGGATACCAACCCTATCCCGCCATCGTTATCATGACGATGGGTGAAAATTTTAGAACACCCTTCCCCCTCGACTACTACGGCACCTCGCTCGACAGCCTTCCGATGATGAAAAAAACCAAAAACTATGACGATGTCTCCATGGTCTTCACAATTAACGCCACCAGCGGCATCGATTACTGGATCATATATGGTCAGGGGAGGTATAAATTCCCCCTTGGCCTGGGCTCAGCGGCAGTCATGGCGACGAATTATTACCAGTATGTTCAGTCGGGGCAGCTTTTCGGCATCATCAGCGGGCTGCGGGGCGCCGCGGAGTATGAAATCCTCATAGGTCAAGGAAATGTGGCCCGGAAGGGAATGGATGTGCAATCCGTGGCGCATGCCTTGATTATAATATTTATTCTATTGGGCAATATCGCCTTTCTGGTGGAGCGCCGGCGGGCCCGGCACCTCACGGAAGAAGCATAGGCGGGCCCACGGGCCATGGGAAGATAGCGAATGTCTCAAGTCATTTTGACATCGATTGCCGCCTTTTTGACTCTGTGCATCTTCTCTTTCTTATACAAAGAGAATCCCTTCTATCGTTTTGCGGAACACCTGGCTGTTGGTGTTTCGGCCGGTTACTGGATCGTCATTTTATACAATCAAAGCTTTACAGCCAAAGTGATCATCCCATTTCGGGAAGGGAATTTCCTGCCACTATTCCCTTGCCTGCTCGGAATACTGCTCTTTACCCGTCTCTTTGGCAAAATTGGATGGATTTCCCGGATTCCGATGGCCTATATTCTCGGTGTCGGCAGTGGAGCCGCGATCCCCTTGATGCTGCAGACCTATGTCCTTCAGCAGATCCACGCGACCATGCGCCCGGTAGGATTTGCGGGAATACTCCTCACCAATCTCCTCATCGCCATTACCGTGCTCTGCGGGATCGCCTACTTCTTCTTCAGCACACCTCACAAGGGGGTCTTTGGTGGAGCCACGCGCGTCGGTATTTGGACCCTCATGATCGGTTTTGGTGCAACCTTCGGTTTTACGGTGATGGGTCGTATTTCACTGCTGTTGGGGCGGGTCAACTTCCTGATTGATTGGGTCAGACTCCTCACAGGGACCGGAGGAACCGGAATCTAGTTTTGACCTGTCGGTGAATGCGTCTGGTCTCTCCGGCTTTCGTTAGACACAAGATCCGGCTGCTTGGCATTGATCGTCTTCCCTCCGTTGGATCCCTGCCGGTAGGATTTTAAAAAATGCACAAGCGTCCGCATAAATTCACCAGGGCCGAATCCGTAGGCTATGCATCGCTTTAAATAGAAACCGTCGGCCAGATCGCCGAACCACCGGAATATGATATTGGGCTTCGAATCCAAAAGCGGCCGCACGAAGCCATACAGCCCGGGATGCCTGGCCAGCACGCTAAAGAAACATCGCAAATTGAGAATCCGTCGCTTATCTATTTCACTGTTAAAACTCAGAATTGAATCATGATAGTAGTTGTGATTAAGGCGGTCAAAATCCCCATCAAAGTACCCATTCTCAATGGCATACTGCGTCATCTTCAGCTTCGGATAGGGCGTAAATATCGATGCGTTGGCCACATTCGGCCGCACCTTCTGATTAACCTTGAGGGTGTTCATCGCCGTGTCAAAGGTCTCGCCCGGAACGCCAAGAATATTCTCGGTTAAAAGTTTGATCTTATTCTTTTTATATAACTCGGCGGCCTTGTAAATAGACTCCAAATCCATTTTTCTCTTCATCACCTGATTGCGAATAGTCTCATCACCGGATTCTATCCCGGCATACACGAGCCGCAATCCAGCTTCCGCCAAAGCTTCCACCATCTCCCCATCCACATTGTCGAATCGGGCATTAATGCTGAAGGGAATCCGGCATCTCTGTGTGTAGATACGGCAAAATTCCAACGTCCACCGGCGATTCAGTGTAAAGACGTCATCAACGAATGCGACCATCTTCAGCGGGGTTTGCTCCCGAACGTCAAGAATTTCGTCACAAATCGAATCAGCGGATCTTGAACTGAATATACTCCGGTCATCCACTTGATCCTTGTACATTTGATTGTAGCTGTCGTTGAAGCAGTAGGTGCACTTGTAAGGGCATCCCCGATGGGCCATAAAGTGCTTGATCCCGTGCTTATGGAGAATCGGGAATTGATCAAGGTAAAGATCCCTCGCGGGAAATGGAAGCTCGTCCAGTTTTTTATTCCGGGGCAGAATGGGATTTTTAAAAATCTCCTTTTCCCTCTTGACCCAAAAACCGCGCACATCGGTCGGGATGGTCCTGCCCTCACGGTCGAATCGATCGGCCAAGAGGGCCATGGCCTCCTCCCCTTCACCGAGACAAACAGCGTCCACACATGGATGCTCTATCATTTCCGGGAAGAAGGTTGGATGGGGTCCTCCCCATACTGTCGGGACAGAAAATTGCTCCTTTAGGCTTGTGGCGAATCGCAGAACGGCTTGATGACTTCCGGACATGATACTGAAGGCGACGATATCAGGTTGAATCGCCGCAAGCCGGCTGATCGCTTCCTCTGGATGACTGCCGATCACAGTGAGGCTGACCTCATGTCCGGCCCCGCGCAACACGGCGGCGATCCCCGTGATTCCCAAGGGGATTGAAAAGCGAACGGTGTCATCGACGAAGGCAACGCGCATAGAATCCTCCGGAGCCATTGCAACGCAATTTTTTATTATACCTTACTTTCAGGTTCTCTGGCAAATTGGTCTATTTGCATCCCCCCTCGTTTCGTGGAATGCCCGGCACGGTTCTTGAGATATGGATCTCTGTCAGAAGAGCATTGTCTGAGCGGCAAGCCGTATTGAGTTGTCGTTTCGTGGGTTAGTGGCGACGAGCCGAATGATGAATTCCGCCCGCGATGCAAGTTGACCATGGAGGGACACACAGCTGTACGACTCTGTTCATACAGCGATCCAATACGGGCACGCCCAGAGGATTTTGGGGCCGGCACATATGCGATATTAAAGAAAGGGGAAAATGATGCGAAAAGGCTTGGGATGGAAAGAGGTTAATTCGACGCGTTGGTTCCTTCATTTGGTTGGACTGTTTTTATTCCTATTCTCGATGAGTGGCTGTGGAACGGATAATCCGGTTGCGACGGAAGAGACCAGGACCCAAACGACCCAACTGGATGAAGCTTTATTCGATGCCAATCCGCAGCTGGATATCCAGGGTCAGACAGACCACCCGGTTAATCGGTGGAGCCATCTCGCGGACACGTTGGGACTCTCTGAAGAGCAGGTCTTGGAATTGCAGGCCGCATTGAAGGAATTGGCCACGGCGTTGCGAGAGTTGCGAGGACTGGTGCATGCGGGTGAAATGACGATGGAAGAGGCTATCGAGGCGGCTCAGCTTCTACGCCAGGACTTCGAATTGAGGTTGCAGGAAATCCTCACTCCGGAACAATATGAGCTTCTTTTAACACTTCGCCCAAACCTCCCGGGTCCGCACTATCCTGGCCGGCGAGGTCCCAATGGGGGACGTTCCAGCGCATCGCAATTCCAAGGAACCCTCCCATTGACGGAAGATGATGAAGTGTTGGTCCAGGTCGCCCCTCAGACGTTTATACTCAACACCACTCAGAGCGGCGAGATAACGGTTCATGCCGAGGTTCCATACTCTGCCGTCGACACCTCTTCGATCACATTGAACGGTATTCCCGTGACCTGGACAAAAGCGGATAATCGTGGGGAGTTGGTTGCCAAGTTTGATGAATCCTTAGTGGAGGCGATACTGGAGGTTCCCAGCACTCTGCTCACTTTGACTGGTAACCGGCTGGATGGAACGACATTCTCCGGTTCCGATGAAGTACAAGTAAGACCCTGATCTTCCTAGAAAAGACCCGGCAGAAGGCCTCATTTCAGATTCTGCCGGGTTTTCTCTTATGCGGCTCTCGCCTCAAAGATCTGCCGGATGGTATTGGAAAGCACTTCTCTCGACACCGGTTTGAAGAGATACCCCTTGATGCCCATGGAGTCAGCCATATCCTCTGAGATCGCCTTGCTATAACCTGAGCAAAGAATAACCGGCAACCCCGGGCGGATCTCCAGAACCGCCTTGGCCAGATCAGAACCGACTAATCCGGGCATTGTCTGATCGGTCACAAGAATATCATACTCATCTGGATCCTTCCGAAAGGCCTCCAAGGCTAAGCGGCTGTCCTCAAAAACTGTGACATCATAACCCGATTTTTCCAAGGATATCTTTGCCAGATCAAGGATAGACCTTTCAGCATCCACAAAGAGGATTCGTTTTCTCCCCGCATCATAGATCGGTCTTGAACTTTCTTCGCTATCAGATTCGACATGCCCGCCATGGATCGGTATAAAGACATCAAACTGGGTTCCCCTTCCAACCTTGCTATCGACAAGTTCAATGTCCAACTCCCCCGGCCATCCTCCATGGCCTGAAAGGAGCTTGTCACAAGATTCATTATGATTTGATGGATGCTGTCCGAATCAGCCAAGACAGAACCGACAGTCGGATCAATTCTTGACTTTAGATTTATTGTAGAAGGGAGCGAACCCTTAGAAATTGAATAACCTCATCAAGAATGGGAGCGATCATGATGGGCTTCCGCTCCCTCTCCTTTTGCCGGCTGAAAGCCAGAATTTGGCTCACAAAGCCCTTGGCCCTCATCGTCGCTTTGAAGATCTGAACGAGCGCACCTGAGCAGGAAGCCTTCTTTTCATTCATCTCCTTTGCCAGCTCCGTGAAACCAAGAATAATGTGAAGCAGATTATTGAAATCATGAGCAATGCCTCCGGCCAGCTTTCCAAGGGCTTCCATTTTTTGAGATTGCAATTGTTGAGTTTGAAGTATTTTATGTTGCGTAATATTTTTCAGAACTAAAACAGCACCTATGACGTTTCCATCCTTGTCATACATCGGGCGCCCCGAGCTGAGAACGGTGAATCCCTCAGGCACCCGCGGATTTCGGATGAATTGCTCAACATTATCGGTGGACAGACCTGCCAAAGCTCTGGAGAGATTCAGATCCTCATTCGGAATTTTTGTCATTTTGTCGCGTTTGAATACACCATATTCATTGGACCAGTGACTTGAATGCATATATTCCGATCCGAGAATCTTTTCCGCCTCCCTGTTGGCATAGACGAGGGAACCATGGCTATTGGCCACCATGACAGCGTCACTCATGCTCTCCATAATTCCCCATAGGCGTTCCGCGCTCTCCAAAAGCACGGCCGCCACCCGCCGCTCCTCCGTCACATCCCGCCAAATGCTGATGATATAAAGGTGATCCCGAAGCGAAATGGTTTTGGCGCTAATCATAGTATCGCAGATGCCGCCATCTTTCTTTTTCATTTTTGCCATAAATGACTCATGTCCGGCCTGCACTGATTCTTCAACAGGCCTTACCGTCTCTTCTGGAAATTCCATCGCATCGACATCCTGGAGCCCGAAACGAGAGAATTCTTCCCGGTTGTATCCAAGAATTTCAGGGGCACGGTCATTAAACTCATAAAAGTTTGTTGTTTCGCAATCGATGAGAACAACAGCATCGCCCGCTTGTTCAAAGACCCCGCGATATTTGGATTCCGACTCAAGCAGAGCCTTCTTGACTCGCTGTCGCTCCCCGATCTCAGTATTCAATTTGTCGATCGATATTGTTGTGTATTGTAGGTGTTGGGTCATCTTGTTAATGGACAGCGCTAATTCAGTTATCTCATCCTTCCCGGAGATGATGGCCTTTTGACTGAAATCGCCTCTCTACCGGTTCGTTTTACTTCCAAAAAGAGTTGATCCGCCTTAAATGCGGCGAACTCTCCAATCTTCTCCATCCTCCCATCCAATGCAGCGAGGTGTTCGGCTTCCCGATCCATGGTAATTTTCCCTGCCGCACGGCTATCACCCTCTTCCATCAGGATGAAAACCTCAGACCGGATTCCCTTCCAATCCCGAAAGGCGTCATTTGCCTCAATAATCTCACGTTTATCCCCCAAATATATTTTTGAAATCAGGTCAAACGACCGCTGATATTGTTTCTCTTTTAGATCGATTTGGGAGGCTAACGGCTTGATCTCGTCGGCGTCATCCGATAGGACAACATCCTTCATGGATCGATGCATCGTCGTTATATCTAATTTTATGTCCCTCACCGCATTCTCGACGACAAGAGGATGTTCATACATATCTCTGTTCAATCCAGTCAGTTTGTTCAACTTGACCAGAGTCGTGAGTCCAAAAATGAAGGTCAAAAAGATCACAATCCCAAAGCCAAGCGCCAGCCGAGTCTTTATAGAGACATTGGAGAGGATCATAAGACTTCCCTTTTCAACAATGATCACGGGATCTTTTTGGTACTGAATATCACAACTCTCTTCAATTTATTGACAGAGTCACCGAATATAGTTAGAAGATAAAATCACCTATCGCGTATCATTGCAATACGATACGTCTTATTTCAGGTCTCATCTGATCACAAACTCTGAATTGCGCCGGGTAATGGATCTGGATTATTCTTTAAAAATCTGTCATGTAAGCAACAGTAGACGCATTCAGCCTGGAGCCCACTCATGAATGAAATGAATAGTCACCATCGAGATCTACTGCTCCATGTCGCCCGCAGGGTCATGAAGGAGCGGTCTCTCTTGCCGGAATTCTCCCGCGAAATCCTATCGGAGTTGGAAGGTCTGAACGCAGCCCCGCTGAATGATGGATCTCAGCGGAAGGATCTGCGCCATCTCCTCTGGTCATCGATCGATAATGATGATTCCCGCGATCTGGATCAGCTTACGGTGGCCGAACCGCTCTCTGACGGATCGGTGAAAATGCTCGTGGCCGTGGCCGATGTTGATTCCCTGGTCAAAAAAGGGGATGCGGTTGATGATCACGCCCGGCATAATACAACATCCGTCTATACCGCCGGGCAGGTTTTCTCCATGCTGCCGGAAAAGCTTTCTTACGATCTAACCTCGCTCAATGAAAATGAAGATCGTCCGGCGATGATCATCGAGATGGTCTTTGATGCTGGCGGGCGGCTGCAGGCTTCCGATATTTACCAGGCCCTCGTTCGCAATCAGGCACAACTTGCTTATAACAGCATCGCAGCGTGGTTGGAGGAGGGAGCCCCGGAACCGGAGCCGGTATCCGCCATTGAGGGCTTGAAAGAAAATCTCCGTCTTCAAGATAGGATGGCGCAAAAGCTGAAGACAATCCGGCATGAGCTCGGTGCTCTCGAACTCCAAACAATACAAACACATGCCGTTTTTGACGGCGATGCGATGGTCGCGCTTGAGATCGATCAGAAGAACCGCGCCCGCGAACTCATCGAAAATCTCATGATCGCTGCCAACGGGGTCACGGCCGGCTTCCTGAATCGAAAGAAACTCCCCTCTCTCCGGCGTGTCGTCCGCACCCCAAGGCGGTGGGATCGGATTGTCACCTTGGCAATGGATCTCGGTTTCCAACTTCCCCAAAACCCCAGCTCCAAAGCCCTTTCCGCCTTTTTAAAAAACCAGGAAGAGAAAGACCCTTTGCGTTTCCCCGATGTTTCTCTCACTGTTGTTAAACTTATCGGTTCAGGTGAATACCGCGTGGCGATGCCTGGAGAATCAGTGGAAGGCCATTTTGGATTGGCTGTCAAGAATTATACCCATTCGACGGCTCCGAACCGGCGGTTTCCCGATCTTATAACCCAACGTCTTTTAAAGGCGGCTCTCAGTGATGCCCCGTCGCCTTACAATGAGGAGGAGCTAAATCAACTGGCGGCTCATTGTACACAGAAAGAGGATGATGCCGATAAAGTCGAACGACAGGTGGCGAAATCGGCGGCGGCGATCCTGTTGGAGGATCGAATCGGCGAACGGTTCAGTGCCATCGTCACAGGCGCCTCCGAGAAAGGAACCTGGGTCCGGATTTTTGATCCGCCCATAGAAGGGATGCTCGTTGAGGGTTTCGATGGCCTTGATGTCGGCGACTCCATCCAAGTGAAGTTGGTCGACACTAATGTCGATAACGGCTATATCGATTTTTCGAAAATGAGCTTTTAGGGGGTGGCTATGCAGGGCGGTGAGGATGATGAAGATCCCAGGGGCGATAATCGGGGCCATCCGGATTTTGATGAGAAGACAATCAATAGTGGTTCGGCCGGCAACGGGCCGCTCGACAGCGGTTCCATCGGCGCAGACCCCATCAGCGCTGAACATGGCCGCTTTATTCCGGGCACCGTTTTCGCCAAGCGGTATCGTATTGTAAGCCTTATCGGCCGCGGCGGCATGGGAGAGGTTTACCGCGCCGATGATCTCGAACTTGGCTCCCCCGTCGCCCTCAAGCTCCTTCCCTACAATCTTGCCGGACAAAAGGCCGCTCTTGATCTTCTTCGGAGCGAAGTTCGAATCGCCCGACAGGTGACCCATCCCAATGTGTGCCGGATCTATGATATCGGTGAATCGGACGGACAATACTTCATCAGCATGGAGTATATCGATGGAGAGGATCTGGCGTCCGTTATCCGCCGGATGGGTCGGCCGACTGAGGAAAAGGCCCTGAACATAGCCCGTCAGATTTGTTCGGGTCTATCGGCGGCTCATGATATAGGGGTGCTTCATCGCGATCTAAAACCGGCGAATATCATGCTCGACGGCCGCGGGCGGATTCGAATCATGGATTTCGGTCTCGCCGGATTGGCCAAGGATCTCACCTCCCCTGGGAAGATCGCTGGAACACCACAATACATGGCTCCAGAGCAGCTCTCGGGTCAAGGGGTCACCCTGAGAAGCGATGTCTACTCCCTCGGTCTCGTCCTCTTCGAGCTTTTTACCGGACGCCGAGCCTATGAGGTCGAAACGGTCAAAGGGCTCCAAAAACTCCATGAGACGGGCCCTCCCAGCAGCGTTTCGGATCTTGTGCGAGGGATCGACCCCCTCATTGAACAATTGATCGCGCGATGTCTGTCAAGACTCCCCGCCGAACGGCCCTCCTCCGCTCAAGCGGTGGCGATCTCCCTGCCCGGCGGCGATCCATTGGCGGCTGCTATTGCAGCCGGTGAGACGCCATCACCCGAAATGGTCGCCGCGGCGGGTGGCAAAGGCGCCCTCTCACCCTTGGTTCGTCTGGGGCTTCTCCTGGGCACCCTGATCTCAATCCTGATCCTTGCCTTTTTGGATATGCGCCCACCTCTACTTCAGGTATCACCCCATGAAAAAAGCCCGGAAATTCTAAAAAATAGGGCCCGTGAAATTATCAATCGATTCGGATATGAAGAAAAGCCTCAGCATTCGGGATTAGGCTTTAAGTATCGTTGGGCCTATATCGACCGGCTTGCAGAGAGGCTCGATTTCAAAGATCCCCTCCAAGCCATTGAACAGGCCCGGCCGACATCGCTCTGGTTCTGGTATCGACAGAGTCAACATGCGATGACGGCGCAAGAGGTCTTTCGCGCAAGCCTCATGTCCAATGTGCCCGGAGTTCATGAGCGGGGAATGATCTCTGCGACGATTGACTTGGACGGCCGCGTGATGGAATTCCGTGCCATACCCGAGGATCCTTATCACCCGGTCGAATGGATAAGGGATCCACAGAATCCCGACACCATTCTCACCGATCAAGGCAATACAAACAGTCTTCTGATCATTGACACCGAAGGACGGGTCATAGGCACTGACGGATCCCCGCGCAGCCTTGCACCAGGTAATACCATCACGTATCGGGGGCCTCCGCTGGCCGTTGCGGGGGAAATTCTCTTTTGCTTCAATGCGCCGGAAGCCGAGCAGGTTTATTTGTCCGGGGATTTCAACAATTGGTCTCAGAAATTGGATGCCATGACCCGCGGAGTTGATGGGGTTTGGCGGATCGCACTTCCTCTGCCCCCAGGAAATCACTCGTACAAGTATGTTCTCAGAACAGCCGTCGAGCCGGTTCATTGGCCGGAAATACTGGAAGCCGCCGGCTATGAGCCGGATCGGTTCACAAAATCCGCGCCCCTCTATATACCCCAAACATCATATGATGAAATCGTTTCGTGGAAAGGGAGCATTTCTGATAATCCTAATGTTCCCCTTTGCATTGAGGCCGCTTCACTCGACGGCAAGATCGTCCTCTTTCAAACAACATTTTGGGGTGGGATTTTACCAGCGACGATGGAGGCGGCGGCCCATCTCTCTGTCCGGGGATCTTGGTGGAATATCTTCTCGTTGATCTTTTTGGGATTTATCATTCTTACCGCCATTTACTATGCGCGTCAGAATGTCAAGCTCGGCAAGAGCGACCGCCGGAGCGCGACCAAGCTGGCCATTCTTGTCTTCTTCGTCTTCTTCGTGAGAGAGCTCTGCTCGGCTCCTCACTATCCGAACTTCTCCGTTGAAATCGAGGTTTTGATAAACTCCCTCATAGGCATATCAGGGGTCGCGCTCCTTCTGGCCGGTTTTGTCTGGTTGATCTATGTCGTCGTGGAACCCTATATGCGCCGGCACAGCCCTGAGAGAATCACGAGTTGGAACCGCCTGCTCGCCGGCCGATGGAAGGATCCACTCGTGGGCCGGGATCTACTGATCGGTTCGACCATGGCCGCCGCCATGGCGCTCATTGAGCCGATCTATCTGTCGCTGCTCCCATTCCTCAGCACAAGAAAGATCGTAGGCCAATTTAATTGGCAGACCCTCCTGGGGGGGCGTTATGCTTTGGCGGGAGTGCCTGATGTCATTATCAAGACCCTGCCCATCGGGTTATTGTTTTTGGTTCTTTTCCCTGTACTGAAGGTTGTGGCTCGAAAAGACTGGATTGTCGCCCTCATCATCTTTCTTTTCATTGGAATTGGTCAGGTCCAGAGCGCCATCGATGATTATGGAACTGGGGCGCCAACAATTTATTACATTATCGGTTTCGCGCTCGTTGCCAGCACCTTTATCTCTTTTCTCATTATCCGTCTCAGGCTTCTGGCTTTTGTCGCGGCGCTCTGGATCTTAAACATTCTTAATACATTTCCGATTTCGCTCGATCTCACGACTTGGTATGCAGGCACCTCTATTTTCGGCTTCTTGCTCCTCGCCGCCTTGCCTCTTTTCGGATATTGGACATCAAAGGGTTCCGGGGCATCACTGGACATGGCGGCCCGTAATCGGTAATAGATTACCTGTATTCTCCATCTCCGGCAGACGGAGGCTATGAGGAGATTAACGCAACCGGATGAATTCTTTCGTCACCACCGGACCCTCGGCTGGTTGTATCCGGGCATAGTAGATCCCCGATCCAAGAGACGCGCCCCGGGTATCGATTCCATCCCATGAGATCACCCTCTGCCCCCGCCCGAAGGCCAATGATCGCACCCTCTGTCCCAGGATATTGACAACCTCCAATTGTATCGGAGCCTGTTGAACATTATCGATGGCGAAGTTAACGATTCCATGACTGGGATTCGGCCAGATTCTAAAATCTCTCTTCAACGTTATCGGCGAATCTTCCAGACCGGATATGGCCGCGCTTAACATAATCTCCCGGTTTCCCCCCACCATCTGGCTCCAAGTGACAGCGGGAACCCCCACGAAATATTCAACATCCGGTGATCTGACATCATCTTCGATGGCAAGATCGGAGTATTCCCAGTACCAACCGAGCTCAGAACGCCGCGCGATGACAAGGTCTCTCCTGGTGGTTTCAAACAACTCATCCAGCTCTTGGTAGACATAACTCACGATCGGCTGGTCGTCATTATCGACGGCGATGCTGGCGTCCTGACAGGTCCACCATTCCGAAAATGTTTTAGAGAGAACCTCGGCCGGCCCCCATCCGGTGGGCGCTTCCCAAGGTGTATAAAGCAGATGCCAGCATGGACAAGGCGGTAAGGCGCCCGGCAGAGCGGCGAGATGGACGAGGGATGAGCCACCCCTCGAGACTCCGGCGAGGGGAGCGCTCGCTTCGGATGGCTCTCCCCCTGGATCGATCCAACTCGATCCGTTCCAGATCGTCGCAACATAATGGCACAACCAATCAGCGTCCAGACGGCTCGAAAATAGTGTTAGACCAAGAGGACTTTCACAAAGAAGATTTCCTCCGATTCCAAAGCATGATTCATGGGTGAAGGGCACCCAATTCTCGATTTCATTCGCCACATAAACGGATGAATCACTATCGGTCCAGGAGACCCAACGGGATCCGTCGGCTCTGAAGTAGGCGAAGGGATTGAGCTGATTACCTTCGATTTCCGGCGCAATGGGATAACGGTCCCAGATGACGCCGTCGGTTACGACGGTGACCACCCTGGATATATTGGCATGATTCTCTTGCCACGCGATCCAAATATGCTCTGTATCGAGAACTGAAATGGAGGGTACGGTGGCATTGTGAAGCCCGTCGGAAACCTGGAAGGGACTGCTCCATTCCCCATCCTTCCATTGCCTATAGATAATCTTTCCAATCCCCCCGGTGACTTCCGACCAAACAATATGGAGGGAGAGGTCCGATCCCACCGCCAGATCCGGCTCCTCCGAATATTCCTCTGAGTTGCTGATGTTGATATACTGGGCCTGAGGCGTGGTGACCCTTGCCAGGAAGAGAGTGAGAGAAACGAAAAGAAAACTCGACAACCAGCAGTTGAACCGCAGGGTTCTCATGGCGACCTCCTTGACGTGACACTCTTTTTTAGCGCGACGCTACACAGTTGGATGCAGTCAGGATAGCACCGCATCTATCAGGGGTCAACTTCTATCCGAGATGTCACAGATGCTTGACATAAGGCGAATATCATTGATGGCCTGTCACCATCCGATCTTATCAAGAGGTAACACTGGAGTTCCTCAAAGGTGTCAACAGGGCGCCGGCGAGGCTTCATATCCGGCACTTTTAATGGCCGCCATCAAAACCTCATCTGAGAGAGCGTGGCCTTTGACAATGGCGCGGCCATCTTCAAGGGAGATGGAAACATCCGCCACACCCTCAATCGATCGTATCGCCCGCTCGACGCTGCTTGTGCAATGACCGCAGGACATCCCCTTAACATTGAAGCAAGCTGTTTCCATATCGGCTGTCTCCTTTTGCGCCAGGCCCCTTGAACCCCGGGCCTCTCTTCGATGTCTCAACTTGATCCCGAGGGCCCTCAAGACAAGAGCCCCGAGGAGCAGGGCCGTGCCCCACTCCCACCACTGAGCCTGCGAGAGAGCACCGGCCATCTCGAGATGCCCGCCATGGGAGGGATCCTGCTGAAGTGATACCGGCAGCCTCGCATGAGGGAAAAACTGCTGGAAAAGAAGACCGGAAAGGTAGCTCGTAACCACGATGGTTGTTAAGTAGACCGCGACGACCCGGCGGCCCAGCACTTTTATAAAAACACTCAATGTCGCGGCGTTGGTTGCCGGTCCGGCGATGAGAAAAACGATGGCTCCTCCAAGGGGAAGCCCCTTGAGTACCAGCGCGGCGGCGACGGGCAGAGAGCCGGTGGCGCAAACATAGAGGGGCACCGCGACGAGCAGCACCGCCAGCATCTGCAGGTACGGATTAGGGAAGGTGCGCGTTAGAAACTCATCCGGCATGAAGACCGAGATCGCCCCGCCGATAAGGGTTCCAAGAACCAGCCAACCGGCGATATCCTCCACCAGCATCCCCAAACCATAGGAAAGGGCCGACCGCCCCTTGGCCGAGAAAGAAGCCCTTGCAGGAGAGGCCTCCTCGATCACTGGAGCATCCCCGCTGATGGGGACATTTACCGCTCTGAGCGGTTCAAGCAGAGAGAGAACCGTGCCCCCGATGACACCCGACACAAAGGCCGTCAGGACCTTCCAGAGAGCGATGGGCAGCCCCAGGATGGCGTAGGAGGCCAGGAAGGAATCGATGCCGGTTTGAGGGGTCGAGATCAGAAAGGAGGTTATGGCCGGCCTTGAGGCCCCCCGCCTTTTCAAGAGATCGGCGAAGGGAATCACGCCGCAGGAACATAGGGGCAGCGGTGTTCCAATCAATGCGGCCTTAAGCGCCGCCCTGAATCCATGACCACCCAAATGCCGGACAATCCAATGTTGCGGGACCGCCACATGCAAGACGCCCGCCAGGAAAAAGCCCAACAAGAGATAGGGCGCCATGAGCAAAAACAGCTGCAGGGAACCAACGAGCCAACTCTGCAAATATGATAGTGCCATCTCACACAATCCTCTAGGTTCATGATGCATCAACTAACGTAGCACATTATACGATTTTTTAGACATGTTCAAAATGATGACGCCTTCATCCCCCGCTTGAACTGAATTTCCTTAACCATTGTATACAGGACCGGGACTACGAACATTGTTAGAATCTCGAATGACATTCCGCCAAAAGAAGGTATGGCCATCGGAACCATAACATCGGCGCCCCGGCCTGTCGCGCTCAACACCGGGATTAACGCTATGATAGTGGTGGCCGTGGTCATCAGACACGGCCGGACCCGGCGGCATCCGGCCAAGATCGCCATTTCCCGGATTTCTGAAATCGAGCTTGGCTTTTTCTCGGCAAAACTCTGATTCAAATAGGTGGCGATAACCACCCCGTCATCACTCGCAATTCCAAAGAGAGCCAGAAATCCGACCCAAACCGCGACGCTTAGGTTGACCGGGTGAACTTGAAATAGCTCGCGCATATTTACACCAAAAAAAGATATATCGATAAACCATGGACGAGCGTACAACCAGAGCAGAATAAATCCCCCGGCCCAGGCTACTGCGATACCGGAGAATACCAGTGTGGTCGTAGAAATCGAGCGGAATTGGAGGTAGAGTATCATCACAATAAGAAAAAGCGACAGTGGAAGGACAATCATGAGCTTTTTCTCGGCCCGAACCTGGTTTTCATAACTTCCGGCAAAAGAATAACTCACCCCGCTGGGTAGCTCCAATTCCCCCGTTGCAATCTTCTGATCGAGATAATCGCGGGCTTGTTCGACAACATTGACTTCGCCAAATCCGATTTTTCCATCAAATAGGACATATCCGATAAGAAAGGTATCCTCGCTTTTAATCATTTGCGGCCCACGAACATATTTAATATCGGCGAGCTGAGCCAACGGTATCGCCGCTCCATCCGGTGCGTCGATAAGAATCCTCTCCAGGCCTTCAATACTATCCCGCAGCTCGCGCATATAGCGAACACGCACACCGTAGCGCTCCCGCCCTTCTACAGTCGTCGTAATGGGCTTCCCGCCTATAGCGTATTCTATGACTTCTTGTACATTCTGAATCGTGACGCCGTATCTAGACGCCGCGGTTCTATCGATCTCAATCTCAAGATAGGGTTTACCGACGATTCTGTCGGCAAAGACCTTCTCGGCCGCCACAGATGGAACCTCTTTTAGGAGGCGCTCAATATCGAGACCGGCCTGTTCAATCGATTCAAGATCGGGTCCCTTTACTTTCACGCCCATCGGCGCGCGCATGCCTGATTGCAACATGACGATTCTTGTCGAGATCGGTTGCAATTTCGGCGCAGAGGTTGATCCCGGCACCTGGGCGACATCAATAATGGCATCCCAAATGTCATCGGGTTTTTCAATTCCCTCCCATTCCCGTCGCCCCGGATTTAGCTCCGGATCGAGCGCAGGCCGCCACAGACGGAAGGGTCGTCCCCCCCGCTGCGGTATGAGATCGCCACTTTCATCGCGCTGGTAACGACCCTGGACCATATAGGGTTCACCATCCGGGGCGAGTAATAGATTTCCCGCAATATCCCTGACGAAATCTGTTTCCGCCGCGTTAAATCGGAAGGTTATCCGCCTTCCACTTTCATTGAGAATGTACTTCGGTCTGTAATTAATAACCGTCTCAATCATTGAGACCGGGGCCGGATCCAGAGAACTCTCAACGCGCCCGATCTTGCCGACAACCTCATCCACCTCCGGGACAGCCGCGATCGCCCTATCCTGTATCTGCAACATATCCAGAGCTTCAGTGATCCCGGCATGAGGCATGGTTGTCGGCATGTACAAATACGAGCCCTCATCCAAGGGCGGCATAAACTCTTTGCCCAATCCAGGAAAGAGATGCGCCACCTCAGAGACCGGTTTCCATGCCAGTATTGAGCGAGGTAACCATCCAAAGAGTGAGGGAACTCCAAGCCAAATCATGAGACCCAGACAGATCAAAAGGGCTGGACCGGTCAGAAAGAGCGCTTTGTGTCCGAGGCACCAGCGCAGAAGAGATGGATAGAAGTGAAGAAATACCCGAAAGAAACCCAGAATCCCGCCGATGAGCAGGCCGACAAAGACCAGGTTTTTAATAAGTCCCTTTTCAGGGCCGAGCGGGACCCAATGTCTTGTCAACATGATGGTAATAACGAGGGCGGCCATTCCGATGATCATCCAGGATGATCTCCGTACGATGGCCGCTGGAAACTTTGCTTGGAGTTTCGCCGATCCGGCATTCTTCTTCTTTCTGAAGAGAATATGGGCGATCGGTGGTATAAGCGTCAACGCGACAATGACGGAAGCCAGAAGCGCAAATGTTTTTGTAAAAGCTAATGGCCGGAAGAGCTTTCCTTCGGCGGCAACCATTGTAAAGACCGGGAGAAAGCTTACAACCGTCGTGGCAATAGCGGTAACTACTGCGCTTCCCACTTCGCTCGAGGCTCTGTAGATGATCTCGAGCCGATTTTCATTCGAATCGAATTCGCTGAGTCTTCTCAAAATATTCTCTGTAACGATGATTCCCATATCCACCATCGTCCCAATGGCGATGGCGATACCCGATAGTGCGACAACGTTTGCATCGACATGAAATGCCTTCATGGCAATGAAACAAATCAGAACAGCCAGTGGAAGCAAGCTGGAAATCAAAATGGAGCTGCGCAGGTGCATGACCATGAGCAATACGACAATCAGGGTCACCAATATTTCATGGATCAATGCTGAGTTGAGTGTTCCCAAGGTCTCGTAGATGAGACCTGAGCGATCATAAAATGGGATAATTTGCACCTGGGACTGAGTGCCATCCGGTAGTGTCTTTTTGGGCAGCCCCGGCGCGATTTCACGGATTTTATTTTTTACATTTGTGATTGTCGCAAGAGGATTTTCACCATATCTTGCCACGACAACACCACCAACGGCCTCCGCCCCTTCTTTGTCGAGCGCTCCCCGGCGCAAAGCGGGGCCTAAAGTGACATGGGCCACGTTACGAATAGTGATGGGAACATTATCGTTTACTTTGATGACAGCGTTTTCGAGGTCCTCGATGTTTTTTACAAATCCGATGCCGCGGACGACATACTCAACGCGATTCACCTCTATTGTTCGTGCGCCGACATCCCTGTTGGACATCTTAACGGCTGCGACAACGTCCCCCAGTTTGACCCCGGCGGCGCGCATCGCGTCTGGATCCACATCTATTTGATATTCTTTAACATGACCACCGATGGAAGCCACTTCGCTCACGCCGTCAACAGCAGTGAGGGCATAACGGACCAGCCAATCCTGGATGGACCGCAATTCGGCAAGATCCCATCCCCCTGTTGGATTCCCGGATTCATCTCGGCCCTCGAGGGTATACCAAAAGACCTGGCCGAGCGCGGTGGCATCGGGTCCCAGGCTCGGCTTCACTCCTTCCGGGAGCGTCCCCGCCGGGAGGCTGGCCAGCTTTTCAAGCACGCGGGACCGGGACCAGTAGAATTCCACATCATCATTGAAAATGATGTAGATGCTCGCAAAACCGAGCATGGAGTAACTTCGTATTGTTTTGACACCGGGGATCCCTAGAAGCGACACCGTCAAGGGATAGGTCACCTGATCCTCGACATCTTGCGGTGAACTCCCCAACCACTCCGTAAAAACGATTTGTTGATTCTCTCCGATATCCGGAATCGCATCGACCGGCACCGGCTCCCGTGGCAGCCCTCCAAGATCCCAATCAAACGGAGCAACGATGAGCCCCCACCCGAAAACGAGAATCACAATCAGCAGAAGGATGAGCTTGTTTTCCAAGCAGAATCTTATAAGACGATCAATGGGATTGGGCCTGCGAGGACTGCCTGTGGGATGATGAGTCAGAGCACTATTGGGCTTCATGATCATTTCCATCCCGTTGCGAATGGCCCGCCCAAATCACTTCCTCTTCTGTCCCGCATTGGAACATGGCGCTTCCAAAATACGGATTCTCCGTTCCTTCCTTATTTTGAAGCCAATCGGCTCCACGCCCATCGAAAGCCATCGGACAATGGTAACGCAGAATCGGTTGGACCGTAGCGCTGCCAAAGCTATTGACAATCCAAGTGACCCATAAGGATAGATACTCGAACTCCTGCCTGGCACTTTCAATACCACCCGTCTTGTGAATCCGCCCTATGACCTCGCCGATGGGCCCCATGGCATCATCCCATGCCGAACGCGCCCCCGGAGGAAGATTCTGAGTCCCGAATCTTTGCGCATTGCTCTTTGATGAAGCGCTCCTTTTTACACCGGCACGCGGAAGGACTTTTTGCATCTTTCCGGCGGCTTCACTCGCCATGGTGAGGTCGTCATGACTTAGGGCATTCTGAATCTCAAAGTAGATGTCATACAGCGCAGACAAATCCGTCTTAAAGGACTCCGGGATATTTGCAGGCTCAAGAGGCGCACCGGGACCCTGAAGGGTCTCTGCAGGCATCGGCTCCATCATGCTGGGCTGAGCCATAATTTGAGCCGCGCTGTCGATCTTGAAATTGCCGTTGACAACGACCATCTCACCTTCCTTAAGTCCATCTATCACAACATAGTCCTCCCCGGCTTTGGGTCCCAGGACCACCTGCCGGCCCGTATAGATCCCCTCTTCCCCAGGTTTTGCTACATAGACAATCGCTCTCTTGCCGGTTCGCAGAGGCGCTGCCGCCGGTATCAGGAGCGGATCTCCATGATCCCACTCTCCATCCCGGCCTGGAATCTCCACCTGGACATTCGCGCCGATCCTCGCCTTTACAATCGCTTTGAGAAACATTTCCGGTTTGAGTCTGGCGGCGGGATTCTCAACATCGACCCGGACCTTGGCTGTTCTTGTTCGCGGATCTATCACCGGATCGATAAAAGCAATGATTCCCCCAAACACCTCCCCCGGATAGGCCTCTGAATAAAACTCGATTTCTTGTCCCTCTCTCAACCAGGTCAGATCACTTTCATAGGCATCCAATCCCGCCCAAAGATGGGATAAGTCGGCGATGGTATAGATGGGGGTTCCTATATTCACATAGTTCCCCTCAATCGCGGTTTTGTGAAGAACCACGCCGCTGATCGGCGATTTGATAGTAATCAGATCCGTGGATACTCCCGCCGTTTCAATCGCCTGAACCTGCTGATCCGTCAAGCCCCACAGCCGGAGTTTTTTTCTGACCGCCTCCACATTCGCCTGAAGGGTTCTACCAAATGAGTCATCGCCGCTGGAAAGACCTCCATATCGGGCGGCATCCGCTCGTTTCATCTTCAGGGCCTGGAGTAATTCTTCCTGCGCTGTTAATAATTCCGGGCTATACAAACTGACCAGAGGATCACCCGCTCGAACGGAGACACCGGTGTAATTGATGAAGAGGCGGTCAAGTCTCCCCGGAATCCAGGCACTGATCGTCGTGATTCGAGTCTCGTCCAGCTCAAGCTTGCCCGACATCCTAATGTCCACCACTGCGGGGCGCGTTTCAGCCAAGGCTGTTGTAATGCCGGCAAGTTTCCGCGCATTCGCTGAAAGTGTTATTTGTGAGGTGGCGCCCTCGGCGGCCTCTCCAATGGCGACAAGGATGAGATCCATACCACAGAGCGGGCACGATCCCGGTTCCGGCAATCGAATCTGTGGATGCATTGAACAGGTCCACATCTCGACTGCTGAACTCTGAGTTGCTTCACTGCCTGAATGATCCTGGTGATCCATGGCCCTTGTGGGGGGCTGAGGATTCCCAATCCGCCCGATAAGATATCCAATACCCAGCGGCAGAAGGATCAGAAGGAGAATTACAAATCGACGTGTAAGAGGTCTCTGAAATATGTTCCTGATCATTGTTTCAGCTCCGTCTCTCATTTCCCATCAGCCATTCGACCCGCGCCAGACTCAGCCCCTTGTCGGTTTGAGCCCTCTCGAGCGCGAGGTTCATATCCAAAATTGTTCTCTGGGCTTCAATCACCTCCAGAAAGGCCGCTTCACCTGCAGAAAATGCATTTAACGTCACATCCTGTGATTGCTTTGCCATCGGGATCAGCCGGTACTGATAAAGATCAATTCGTCTCTCTGCATCTTTGACATCGCCGAGGGCCTCCTCCAACTCAGCCGACAAACGATTCTCGAGATCGGCGAATTCATATAAGGCTTCCTGCCGCCGCAACTTCGCACTTTCCTTTGCGGAATTATATTGGCCGAACCAGATGGGAAGATTGAGTGAGACGGTTAGAATGACAGGATCTTTCCCGCTATCGGTCAGGGAGCGATCCAATGCATCTTCCGTCATAATGACATTGATACCGATCGTGACATCAGGATAATGGCTCTTCCCCAAAAGCCGGCTTGACGCTTCTTCCCTCTGAGCCTTCAATTGAAGCGCCTGCAATGATGGATTTTCTTTCTGTATTCGCGCTAGGAGTTGATCGATGGACATTTGTAGAATTGTTGAAGAGGGCGTTTCATATCCCGGTAATTCGGCGTCAACGGGTCGGCCCAGGAGGGTGTTGAGGTGAGATGCCGCATAGCGCCGGTCGTCCTTCAGACTCACCACGCGATCCTTGAGTTTTTCCAATTCTAACTGAATCGCCAAGGTGGATACCTGAGATTCTTGGCCGGTGGCGTATCGAGTCCGGGCGATACTTTCAAATTGCCGGATCCAATTTAGATTTTCCTCAGTAATGGCTATCGATTCGTCCAGATAATGGAGTTCATAATAAGCCTCTGTTACAGAGTAAATGAGCTTCTGACAATCCATGTCATATTTTTTTTCCTCAACATGGGCGGTCAAACCAGCAACTTCCCCTCGAATCATAAGCTTCTGGAACCAGGGAATCGTCAAGGAAAGGCCGAAGTTCCGCTCTTGTGGGCCGACCCGTGTTTCGACCGGCTCCAAGTAATGACCGTAAGTCATCCGTGGATCGGGCAAAGCACGGGCCGCGCTGATCGCTT
The DNA here is from genome assembly GCA_018831195.1 of Candidatus Eisenbacteria bacterium. Lineage (NCBI taxonomy): Bacteria > Candidatus Eiseniibacteriota > Candidatus Eiseniibacteriota bacterium. Next base: position 28,635 of record JAHJDP010000053.1, read on the forward strand.
CCTTCGAGGATTTCCAACGGCTTTCCGAAGCCTGAAGACCAGGATTGTTGGCCATGGCGTACTCGATGAGATCCTGGAGATTGGATGACTCCTTCAAATCATCGGGATTACCTAATTCATCCGCCCGAACATTGTCAGGAAGGACTACGGCCAATTGAGCCGCCAGGCAGAAAAGAGTCAAGGTGTGCACGATGCCGGTCTTTTTAATTCGATTCATGGTTCCTTCGCCTTGCCCTTTCTTCTTGCGCCACTATATTGTATAATTCATTCAGATCAATCGGTTTTGGGATAAAACCTGAAAGGTTCAATTCTTTGATCCGACGCTGGTCCAGCATTTCTGTATGACCGCTGATCATGATAATTGAACATTTCTTTGTGAGATACGGCCTTACGCGTAACAATAATTCAATACCGTCGCAACCCGGCATAAGATAATCGATGATGAGGAGATCGGGTTGGAGGGTCACACCAATAACTTGAGCCGCCGATTGAGGGCCGTCAAAACAGGTAATATGGCGCCCCTTTCCGCCCAAGACGATCGCCAAGCTTCTGAGGAGGGCCTTGTCATTGTCTACAACCGCGATCTGCATTCCCAGCTTCTCCCTTTAATACGGATTCATTGATTTGTATTAAAGCAGGAGAGATGCCACCCGCGTAGAGAAGTCGTAACCCATGATAAAGTATGCGATTACAGGCATTGTCGAAGAATATGAAGGGTGCTTTTCAGGGTTTAGATACCAGTTTCTGACACGTCCGCCCGCCAGTTTCTGGCGTTCCACTCTCGCAAGATTCGGTCTTTCTGCAGCCTAGCGGGGCGGACGCCTTAATTCATTATCGGTAATTTTCTTTCTCAATGTGGTGGGTGATATTTCCAGGAGCTTGGCGGTCCGGTTTATATTCCATTTGTTGACCTCTAAAGCCGAATGAATATATTCCTTCTCCATCTGTGAAAGTGGAATTATCTTGGCGGGAAAACTCATGGTCGCGTTTCTCGATCCCATGGTGGGGAATAAGAAGCTAAGGTGCTCCGCGGTAATAACTGGACCTGCTGTCAGCGCGATCGCGCGGGTAAGCACATTTTCTAATTCACGGATATTTCCCGGCCACTCGTATTGGCTCAATAGATTCAGAGCCTTCTCATCAATCGATTGAGCGGGTTTGTGGATACGCCGGGAGATTCTTGGGATGAAGTGATCCAATAGCAGAGGGATATCCCCCCGCCGTTCCCGAAGAGGCGGAACTCTGATTTTTGAGACAGCCAAACGGTAATAGAGATCTTCTCGGAACTCCTTTTCTTTGACCATCCTTTCAAGATCGCGGTTTGTCGCTGCAATAACACGCGCCTTAAAGGGAAGAGCTTCGAGCCCTCCAACCCGTTCGAACTCCCTTTCCTGAAGCACTCTGAGCAGCTTCGCTTGAAGTTCGAATGCCATGTCACCTATTTCATCGAGAAAAACCGTACCCTCTTGAGCATATTCAAATTTTCCGAGCTTGCGCTTCTCTGCACCGGTAAACGCTCCGCGTTCATGTCCGAATAACTCACTCTCGGGTAATGTGCTGACAATCGATGAACAATTGATGGCGACAAATGGCTTTCCCGGACTGGTCGCTTCATGGAGGGCTCTCGCGACTAATTCCTTTCCCGTCCCGCTCTCACCTTCAATAAGAATAGTGATCCGGCCCCGGGACGACAATCCGATCTCCTTCAGGAGATCAATGATTTTGGGGTCTTTTCCAACGATCTCACGTGACACCTCTTCCGGTTGAAGATCCATCTCGCCGAAAGGCATTCCGCCGGGTGCTTGCATCAATCCCGCATTTTTTAGACGGTTATATTTCTCAATCATCAGGAGAAATTCCTCCCGCCCTATTGGTTTGCGAATATAATCAAAGGCGCCAAGGCGCATCGCCTCAATCGTTGTAGACATCTCATGCGATCCTGTGATCATTACAATTGGTAACAGGGAATCCCTTTCCATCAGCTCTCGAAGAAGATCCAATCCATTACCATCAGGCAGGGAGAGATCCAAAAAGATGAGCTCGGGCGCCGACTTCTCGATCATTTTCAATCCATCGGAAAGATTATATGAAACCTCGGCAATATGACCTTCCGCCTCGATTTGAATCTGCAGCGACCGGCATAGGGCACGGTCATCATCGATAATCAGAATCCGGCTCATTCCTCCGCCCCTCGCGGAAGTGAAAGAGAAAAGAGCGCCCCTCCCTTCCGCCGGTTTTCAGCAAATACGAACCCGCTGTGACCCTCCACTATCTTCTTTACATTCGCCAGCCCAAGACCCGTCCCTTCATCGCGTGTTGTATAGAACGGTTGGAATAGGCGATGGATGTCGGCGGTTCTAAATCCAGGTCCGTTATCAGCCACAGACAAACGGATGGTGCCTGGACTATGCACCGGATATTCGGCCGATAGAATAACTGATTCACCGGGAGGCGATGCCTGGATTGCATTGGCCGTTAGATTTGTAAGAGCCCGTCGCAGCTGTTCCGGATCGGCGCAAAAGGCCGTTCCCCCCGTCAAATCCTTGATAATGACCCGTATCTCCTTCTCTTCTGATTCCGATCGAAGAATATCTTTCACATTATTGGCTATTTCGATAAAGCGAAGGCGCGTTTTGTTCAACTCCAATGGTTTTCCATAATTCAACAACTCTGACAGCATTCGCTCCAGCCTAAGGGCCTGTTCGGAGGCAATATCAGCAAGCTCTCTGTGAAACGGATCCTCCTCGACGTTGTGACGCAGAGCCTGAAGATTCATTTTTATTGAAGAGAGCGGATTCCTCATCTCATGCACAATGCTGGAGCTCAACTCACCAACGGCGGCCAATGATGCGGCCTGCAATAACCGCCGGTGACTCGCACTCAGCTCATCGATCATATGATTGAACGCCTCGGCGACTTCCTGCGCTTCGGCCCCGGCAAGGCGGCCGATACGCTCCTCTGATTGCCCGGCGGCAATACGGTGCGCCACGGCCGCGAACTCTCTCAAAGGTTGCGCTAAAACTCGCGCCCCATAATTCGCAATCACGAGAATCAAAACAAGGGTGATCAAGCCGGTCATCAGAGCCCGGTTTCTAAAGACGCGGAGCCAGGCAAAAGCCTCCTGTTCATCTATCTCGATAACCAGTGTCCCATTAAGGCGAGGAATCAAAGCGGAAACACCAAGGACTTTCTTGCCAGACGCGCTTCTGTAGCGCACAACCTCTCCACCACCGTCCGTAATTTGCTTTGGATAGGAATGGAACCGATACTTATTATTTTCGGCATCGAATCCATCAATCATGGGGAAAACGCCACCTGGTAAAAACAGGAAGGCCTCGCCTGTCCTCCCCAAACCGGTTCCATGTTTCAGGATTGTATTCATCCTATTATCGATATCTATCTCAGCGGCAATGTATGCCAATCCACCGTGCCGCGGATTCAAAACCCGACTTCCCGCCTGCACCATCACCGTTCCGTCTTCACGTTGAATCGGGGGTGTGGTCAGCAATCCATCCTGCGCGGCAAGCCTTTCCTTCAACAGTTTTGAAGGGAAGGCGCCTCCGGCAGGATCCGGCCTTTTAACAACACCGGAATCATCAGGGCGAATACTCCCTACTCGATTCCCGGTTCCCGCGGAACTGACCAATTGATTCCAGTTGACATCAAATGTACTGATCGAGTGATAGAATGGAGTTCCTACATGAAGATCTGAAAGGAGATTGCACGTTTCGGCGCAGCAGGATGAATCCGCGGAAGCCGGAGTTGAACCACATAAACCCTGAAGACATGGAGAGATCTGCAGAAAACCGAAATCGGATTCGATTTGTGCAAACCAGGATTCGATTTCAATCCGCCGAGCCTCCAGAACCGATTGCATATGGACCTTCTGCGAGGCGATGATGGCTTGACGCGCGCAATGATAACCCTGCGCCGCCATAATGAAGAGAGGCCCCAGCGCCACCGGCAACATCCAGAGCAGGATCCGCCATCTCATCGTCATGAGACGGATCATTTTTCTATTTTTTATCATCGAGTCACCAAGACGGGGTTATCCAGGCGGACCACAGACGATTTCCCATTCTCTGGCCTCCGGATTCCTCATTCACTCCAACCCTACCCCATATTCTTGTTACAATAATATGACATTTCAACATATAGATGGAAATCTTCCAAGATTAACCGGCGCATGATGGTTAAATTCCTGGAATCGTTGGAGATCAAATACGCTTACTTGGGGAGAATAAATACCTCTATTCCAACTTCTTCAGAGGGACGATTGAGAAAAGAACCCACCCGATCTGCGGCAATGATTGAAAGTGGGCGTAACACTCCCTCCCATCGCTCATTTTCACAATCATCCGGCCCTGTTTTTTTCTAAGCACAGAGGTCATAAAATCAGGTCTATCGAAATCGGAGCTCAGGCTGTCAATCGTCTTGTAAAGAATACTTCCCTTTTCTTTGTTTATTTCAGCCACTATGGAATTGTGGCTAATGATATTTCCGCTGTCATCAACCAGCAAGATGTCTGAACCGGGAAACTGAACTTCGACCAGTGGCCTATCCTGTAGGAATTCAAGTGGAACGTCGATGCTCCACAGACCGAGAAAATTGTCTTTCTCGTAAACCGGTATTGATACGGAAAGAATGATTCCCTCTCCGGCATAGTCGACCGTTGGTGCGGTCCATCGGATGGCCCGGCCGGGGTTGTGTTTTGGGCTAACAGAAAGATAGGTGTGATATTGGGACCAATCAAAGTCCGGAGATATGGCGGCGGCCAAATCAATATAGGGGTGTTGTATCGACGCATTGGTCACATCCTGATAATAAACCCAGGCAATACCCGGCAAAGTCTTACGCACCGCTGTGAGGATCGTCCCGAAATCCCTCAGCGCATACATCCGAAAACGGGTTTGGGGATCATTCTGGCCCTGTGGATTCCAGAAATAACTTATGCCGTCAGGATCGGCCTGTCCGTTCCGGTATTTTTCCAAGGCCGCGAGACTCTGAAAAAATCCGTCTGGGTCCTCGGCAAATGCTTCCTCTCGAAGCCACTGACTGATAGAGCGCCTGTCGTTTTTTGTGTCGCGGAAGCATCTCAGCGTTTTGTCTCGCAATTCCTCAAGAACATCGTAGATTTTAAGTATTCTAGAGGTGAGAGAGGCTGCACTGCGTTCCAACTGGTATTCGAGTATTTCCAGTGCGTTCAAAACGACCCCCTCTAAGATCTCGATCTTGACGGATGGTTACTACTTTTAACGCACCAGGTTACGAATAGATTCAATCTTATTTCAGGGCTTTTGTCAAGTTATCATTTGCTGAAGTTCAGAACAATGATCAAGGAATGGCATCGATTGTCCCCGTGGTGGGAGCCTTAGACCCCTTCATAACAGAGCACGGAAGTCACGGTCTGCGCTTCCAGAAGACGGCGCCCGTTCAATCCCGCCAGTTCGACAAGAAATGTACAGCCGACAACTTCTCCACCGGCTTTTGACACGAGCCTCACAGCCGCCGCGGCCGTCCCACCCGTCGCTAAGAGATCGTCGACAATTAGGATTCGTTGGCCTCTTGAAACGGCGTCCCTATGAATCTCAACAGCATCCTGCCCGTACTCCAGCTCATAGGACTCTTGGTAGACTTCAGCGGGTAACTTCCCCTTCTTCCGAATGAGAATAAAAGGCAGCCCCTGCTCAAGAGCCATCCCGGCGCCGAAGATAAAGCCACGGGATTCAATCCCGGCAATGGCATCGACACCCTTATCGAGAAAAGGATCCCAAAGGGCCGTAACAGCATCTTCAAAAGATTGGGGTTGTAAGAGTATCGGGGTGATGTCCCGAAAGAGAATTCCCTTCTTTGGAAAATCAGGGATTGATCGAATCGTCTGACGCAGGTTTTCCACCACGGGGTTTTGCATGGGCAGACCTTCCTCTCATGCGAGGCATTTCTCCGGATGAACGGGGATCTTTAAAGCCTCCGTTCCATCCTCGGCTGTCCGGCCGGCCCGAAACCGGCTTAGCCGGCCGGTGGAGCGAATCTCTTCCGTGAAGCAACGTTCGGGACTGCTCTATCCAGCCTATGTTTGCCCATACAACCGGGTTGTGCAAGGACCCATCCGCGCAATTGCCTCAGCGCCCGCTTCTCCATCTGGCGGATGCCCTCGCGGCTCCGTCCCATGCGTCGCCCAATCTCTGCGAGTGATTGGGGATGTCCATCCAGAAATCCATAGCGCGCCCGCAGAATGATTTCCTCTGTGGGTGGCAGCGCCCGAAGCCAGCCATCCAGCTCCGCCTTCTGAAGATGCCCCTCCAAAACGACCTCGAGATTCTCAGGAGAGGGAAACCGGTTGATCACACTCTCCCCCTTCTCATCTCCGGAGATCGCCGTATCCAGGGAGATCGACCCTTCCCGTAATGCCTGCAGGCGGCGGACCTTGGCCGGGGTGATTCGAAGACCCCGCGCAAGTTCTTCTTCGCTGGGAAACCGCCCCAGTTCCTGCGTCAAGCGCCTTTCCGCCTCCAAAAGCCTGTAGAGACGGCGGAGGAAATCCATGGGAAACCGCACCGTGCGCCCCAGGTTGGCCACGGCTTGGGCAAAGGCCTGCCGGATCCACCAGGAACCGTAGGTACTGAACCGGAAGCCGCGTTCAGGATCAAAACGTTCGACAGCCTGGATCAGCCCAAGATTCCCCTCTTCGACAAGATCTTCGAAGGAGACGCCGCGTCCCATATAACGGCGCGCCAGGAAAACAACCAGGCGGAGATTCGACTTGATCATCTCTTGTCTGGATGTGGTGCATCCTCTTCGGCTGGATCGCATGAGTTCCCTCTCTTGACTCGCCGAGAGGGGCGGATGCTTGGATAAGGCTCGAAGGTAAAGTTGAAACCCCGAGGGAAACGAATCCCTATTTTCGCCGACCAGGCAGGAATCGGATTCCTTTCGGGAACGGCGTCGCTCCCTTTGGGGTTCTACAATAGGAATCTTCAGATCGCTAACCAACTGCAGAAACAGATCCAGCTCATCGGGATCGATCGAACGCTTTTCCAGGGTTTCCTCCAGGTCCGCAGCTTGGATGCTGCCCTGGTCGAAACCCCTGCGCAGAAGTCCTCCCATCGCATTGGGTACTGAAAAACCCCCAGGCATATTTCACCTCCTGGGGGGGGACCTTTGGTTAATCACTGTTGAGGCAGGCGTATGGTCGGGGCGAGAGGATTTGAACCTCCGACTCCCTAGTCCCGAACCAGGTGCGCTACCGGACTGCGCTACGCCCCGACCTTCTTTACTACTTACCTTATCGACATTCTATCAATCTTTCGCCACCAATGCAAAGAACAACGGCTGGCCGTCATTCTTTCTTCATACCACAATTCCTAAATCCGCCCTATCTATATATATTACTACATGTTAGAAGAACACAACAAGGGTCTTTCAATCCTCCCGCGCCCCTGTGTCTTCCCCCAAAATCCGCTTTCGATCGAGGGCTTTTTTGAAAACACGGAGCATATTCAATTCAACAAGGCTTTTCCCATGGGTCATATTTCCCCCATGTCGCCTGACCAGGAGTGTCACCGCCTCTATTCTCATCATGGGGATCTTCTGTTCATTGGCTCGGTTGTACCAATCCGTATCCTCACCAAACTTGAGGGTCTTATCAAAGAGCCCCACTTTATCAAAAACCCGTTTTCGATAAAGTCCCGCACCGATGTAGTAAGGAAACGATTCTCGGGGATTCCCCCTGTACTCATATGTCTTACTCCGGGGAGAATACTCCACCAACTGCGCATAACCGTGGATCAGATCCAGTTCCGGTCGACGCGACATTTCATCTACAAGCATCCTCAAATTATTTTCCGGCCAGAGATCGTCAACATCAAGGAAGGTGATCAAATCTCCAGCCGTATCTCTTATACCCCGGTTTCTTGCCGAAGCCGCCCCATTGTTATCCTGCCGGAAATAGCGGATATCGCAGGGCAGCCCCCTAATGATTTCAGCCGTGCCATCCGTTGATCCATCATCCACGATGATGATCTCAAGAGAGGGATACGCCTGCGCCAGCACATTTTCAACAGCCTCTTTTATGAAGGCCGCGCCGTTATATACGGGAATAACGACACTGATCAGGGGATTTTGTCGCCCGGCCGAGGAGACCTTCTCGACAAGGGGGCCCTGTGAGACCATCCCGGGGTCCCGGTCCAGAAAGTCAGCAATCGCCCTTGGAATCAGAGCTCGATCACGTCCCAATTCGATCCGGTAGCATGGCAACCGCGAACAGAGCCGGTCAAAGAATTCATAGGTCCGCCGGCCGACATTGGGGAGCTGAGACATTGTTGTGAAAGAAGCCGCCTGCCTTGCAATCGATGGTTCTGTATTTTTAAAAGAGGTCCTTTCTGCATCGACTATACCCGGCACCAGCAGGGCTCTAAGGGGCATTTCCAGCTGCATTTGATCTTCAAAATAGGGATGTAAAAAGAGAACGGCTTTCTCATCTCGTAGTTTGTCTGGATTTTTGATGTGGGGACGAAGCATTGGATATTGATCAATATTGTCCGCATCCAGCTTTGCTGTACCGTACAAATTATAGACCACCGGCTCAGGATCCAATCCGACAATAAGATAGTCATCCGCCACATAAGAATAACCCGCCTGCAAACAGGCAAGGGCGGTACTCGACTTTCCTACCCCCCCCTTGCCGGTTATCAAAACCGCGCCTTTCTCTGTCCCCACTGCGGCGGCGTGAAGGAGTTGCCGACCTCTTCGTTCCATCCCCCAATGAATAAGAGTTCGCAGCGGAGAGGCCTTGACCCAATAGGGCAGCGTCTCCGCCGTCGCAACCCAATAGATTCCATTATTACATTGATGATCAAGAAGATTCACCGAATAATCATGCCAGTGAAATGCCGTTCGTATCCGCTCGCTGTTGAAACCCCAAATATCACCCCGATCAGTGAAATGATCTCTATGACAAGGAGGATCCGGCATCCGGATGCCGGTCGATTGTGAATCCCACAAGCAGAAGGTCAGATCAGGCAGCCCATCGGGGATTATTTTTAAATGTTCAAGCGCAGGTGTAAGGTGCGTCAACAGCCTCTCTCCCGCGAAAGATAGGCGGATGGTCACACCTGCGATTCGATAATCACATATAACTTCTCCCACCGCGGCCCGGGCCTTCAGGAACCGGTCGTATGTCTCATCGTAGAAAGCGATTTGCTCGGCTTCTGTTTTCGGGTTGGTTTTCATCCGCCGGTGGGGCCTCCCGCTCCTCCCGGCCCGGCCGGAACCGGCCCGCCTCGTCGTAGAATGCCGTTCTCAAGATGATAGAGTTCAGTCGCATGAGCAAAGACATCTGGATCATGGCTGATCGTCACCAGGGCCGGCCGTTCATCGAGTTCCAATAGATTTTTCATGAGCCGGTTGATCGCCGAGAGTTCCAAGTGATTTGTCGGTTCATCCAGGATGAGAAGCTTCAGACGGCGGAGAAGCGCCCGCGCAATGGCGATTCTTTGGACCTCCCCGCCGGAAAGCAGAACACCCTCTTCACCGACAGGCGTATCATATCCATCGGGTAGTTTCTCAATGAATTCATCCGCAAGCGCGATATGCGCCGCCCGCCGGATTTTTTCAAGCGTCGCGTCGGAGCATCCATAGGATATATTCTCGCCAATGGTGCCAGAGAAGAAAGTGGGATGCTGCATGACAACGCCGATATGGCGCCGGAGTTCAACCATATCCAGATTGTCGTAGGGAATTCCATCGGCCAGCAACTGTCCCGCGTGCGGACGGTAAAACCCAAGGAGAAGCAGGAGGATGGTACTCTTTCCCGCGCCGTTGGCCCCCAGAATGGCGATATTTGATTTCTCCCTGATTTTCAGATCCACTCCACTCAGGATAGGCGTCTTATCATATCCAAACCGGATCCCCTCCAAATCAATCCGTCCTGTAAAGGGTATTCGTTTTGTTCCATAGTACGGTCTTGTTTCACCGGTATCTCCCAGCCGGTGCAATGTGATGATCGATTCATTTCCTGAAATCAGAAGAGGAATTGAATTTGTTATCGTATTTACACGCCCGTTGAGTAGGCCCGCCGCCACCCAGAAAGACAAGAACTCCCCCAGTGTCATCGAACCCCGGGCGACCGCTGCGCCGCCGACCACGAGAATGATGAGACCGCACAGCCCAACGACCGTGCTTTGGATTTGCCCGTGCACGGCATAAATAAAGGCCATCTTCTCGCTTGTCCGCCTGAGATGATGGAGTTCAGCCTTCCGGCGGATGATCTCTTCTTCTTCGTACGACTGAACGCGCGTCAGATCCATATGCTGAAGAACAAAGAGCATCCCTTTGCTAAAAGCCTCGAACGCCCTTTGGAAAACAAAGACACGTCGTTTCACATATTTTCCGGTCAAACGGATTGTCAGGAATAGAATCGGAGCCAAAGAGATCATCAATACCAGCAGAAACCAGTTCAGGAACACCAGGACGACAATGAGAGCGAGCGTCGCGAAGATAGCCGGAATGAGCTTTGAAACAACTTCATTGCTCATATTGTCGAGACGCTCGGTATCTTGGACAATCTGAGCATGCGTTGTTGTACGATCAAGCCGCGTATAATGAGCTCGCGAGAAAGCATAAAGTTTTGAAAGAATATCCTCGCGAAGATGCTGCACCGCCTCTTTGATCAATTTGATGTGTCGGTCGCGCAACCAAAGAGCGACACCGCTGTTGAGCAGGCGTATGGTAAAAATCCCGATGCCGACATAAACCAGCTTCCAGACATCACCTTCAGGTATCGCTTTGTCAAAAGCATAACGGATAAGATACAGCACGGGGAGGACCAGCAATGATTGAGCCGCAGCGACCAATCCATAGAAGAGGAGTATCCGCAGGCGGCCCCTATAAAAATCGACCAGATAGCGCCAAGCCTTTGGATCGAGGAGTCTTTTATCCGGCTGTCTTACCGCCTCAGCGCTCATCGGCGCCCCTTCCCTTCTGGCTTTCTCACCATCTTTTTGATCTTATTCCAGATGTGGCCGAGAACAACAGGAAGCACCTGCGATCGCCTTTTCAATTGGAAATGATAACGCATGAATTCAGGAATTTGCGCGAGTTTGCTAAAGAGACTCTTGCCCGCCGAGTAGCGCAGAAAATAAACGAAGAGAATCGGATAATACCCCAGGAAGAGGCTCCGCCTTTTATCCGAATCGATGCCGATATAGCGGTACTCGATACGCTCGGTGAAGGTCGGCGGAACGCTCTCCAAGCCATCCAAAATCCGGTGGGGAATGGGAGCCTCAAAGATTTCTTGAAGGTACCTCAAGCCGCGGGCCGCCCGCAGCCGAATGCGCCGCCGGCCGGCCTGGTCCAGGACTCGATCCCAGTCAATGTTGTTACCGGCTTTCTGCAAGATGATCATCGCGTCCGGTATCCAGCGGATCGAAGGCTCAGGATTCCACCGGATCCCATGGACGACCGTGTGCAGCAGGGTATCCGTCGGCTCCATCGCTCTTGTCGGTACACCGGCGAAGCTCAGCTCCATCGACCGTTGCCAAAGTTCCTCATCGGCCTCGTTCTGTAGACATTCCCGATAGACATGCCAATGAAGGTCGAACTCATGATCATCCTTCCCGATCAACTGCACGGCATGGCGGAATCGAAGATCATCGGTAATGGAACGGGTATTGGCTCTCCAATCTTCCTTCTCAAGACGGGCGATAGCCTCTTGAACCTGTTCCTGGGGTACGAGAACATCGACATCGGCCATCGGTCGCACACCAACATCGTTATAGTAATACAGGGCCATGGGGGCCCCTTTGAGAACCATCGTCTGAAGCCCCGCTTCATGCAGGCTCTTCAAAATTGCCGCTGTCTCATGAAATAAACGTTGATTCGCACACCAGGAATAGCGGTAAAGCCCTTTGAGACGCGTCATCAGGGGATCATTCAGACCACAGGCCACAAGGTTTTTGTAAACAAGAGGAAAAAGGCGGAAGGACCCGCGATCATGGTTCTCTTCGATAAAATCGTTTCTTGACGTCCATTCTAGCCAGGCGTCCAGCGCTTTATCGCCCGTTAACAAAGCGGCGCGGAGGAGAATTTCCTGGTCTTTGGTCGGCCAGAAGGCTTCTTTTCGAAGTGACGCCACCTTTCTATTCTTCCTCCCTTATCATATCGTCAGCCATCTTTCGCCGGCGATCGAGCGCGGCTTTGGCGACCTTCAAATAGTCACTCCGCGCATCGGGATCAATGATTCCGATATTTGTTGTATGGATGCGTCTTTTAAGGACAACGTCATTGATCATTTTTGTCTTTATCCCGGCCTCATTGATCCGCATAATCCAATCTATCGTTTCCCCTGCCGTGAAAGCCGTTGAGAAGACGCCGACCCTTTTAATAACCTTGCGCCGAACAAGAATGGCGCCGGCGACCTGAGCCGGCATCGGTTTTGGATCATACTTGATCTGCTTCTGCAAAATATCAGGCAATTCGGGACTCACAAATTGAACGGCATACCCGGAAACAAGACCCAAACTTGGATCCTCCTCGAGCACCCGCCGCTGTCTGTCCAGCTTTCCATCGGTCCAGAGATCGTCGGCATCGAGAAAGGCGATAGTGGAACCCCGCGCCTGTTCCAGGCCGGTGTTCCTGGCTGCACTGATTCCCGCATTCTGCTGGTAAGTGTAATGGACCGGTTCGCCAAAGTTGCTTATCACTTCACTGCTGTTGTCGGTCGATCCATCATCTATAACAATGATTTCGAGTGGGCTGTGGTTTTGAGCCAAAACGCTTCTGATCGCTTCAGCAATATACTTTCCCGCATTATAGCAAGGGATAATGACACTGATGAGAGACCCGTCCTGTGTTTCGTCTTCCGATCCCATTTGGGATTCATTCATTGCCATGTTCCGTTATTATTATTTTCGGTCTCTGGATCGGGCTTCTTGGCCATGGGCCAGCCTGTCTCCTCGACATCGTGGATTGGATCAAGAAGAAGCATATCCTGCATATCTTTATATTTGCTGAGAACAGGAACTTCGAAGGGTTCCTTCCGACCTGCTGATTCCGGCGCCCCATCGCTTATGCCTACCATTTTCGGTTTCGCATGATTCGAGTCGTCAGCGGGAACGATCAGCTTCTCCGCCTGCAATTTCGACAGGAAAGAGAGGACCTCTCTTTCAATATCTTTTTTTTCTGCATCAAATCTCGAGGAGAACTCGCGGCAGATCTCGCCGATGCTGCTCCCTTCATTGATGAGTTCCCAAAGGGCCGCCCCCACAGCTCCGGTGCTGTAGTAGGTGCCCGTATCCAGATTGATCATAACCAGCTCGCCTTCGAGAATTTCCCCGATGGCCGTCGGGCTGTTCACCCGATAGATGTCACGTGGCTCCACCGTAAATCCCCTCGCTTTTAGATAAATCACCCTTGCCGCCAGACGAAATTCATAGAATGATTATCGGCAGGATTCATCCCTTTGTTGTGTTTCGGTTTGCGGCTTTTTGTCATTATTTGAAATAGCTAAATAGGAATTATAGCTGATTTTAGATTCCTTTTCAAACGGGGGACTCATGGAGACCGGCACAGGAAATCCACTTGTCAGCACCATTGTACCTGTCTACAACGGTGAGCCGTTCATCCGGGAAGCTCTGGACAGCATCCTTGCGCAAGATTATGAATCCCAAGAGATTATCGTTGTTAATGACGGATCGACCGACGGCACGTGCAAGATCATCGAATCGTACCCACATCTCACGGTCATCCATCAGTCGAATAAGGGTGTCTCATCAGCGCGTAATGCCGGTTTGGAGAAATCCCACGGCGAGTTGATCGCCTTCCTGGACAGCGATGATAGATGGACGCCTGAAAAGCTCCGGTTACAGGTCGCTTTTCTTCAGCAAAATCAGGAGATCGATTATGTCTGCGCAATGGCCCGCCATCTTCTGGCGCCGGGAACTCCCTGGCCGGCATGGCTGAAAAAAGAACTGCTGGAAAGTCCTCAGATCGCCTACTCCCCCTGTACCCTCCTCGCCTGGAAGAAAACCTTTGAAAGGGTCGGCCCTTTTAATCCCGAACTCCGAACAGGAGAAGATACCGATTGGTTCGCCCGGGCGAATGATCTGGGGATAAGGGGGGGTGTGGTTCATGAGGTCCTTATGGTTCGGCGCATTCATGATCGAAATATCTCCGCGCCGTCGGAACAGAGTAACCGTCATCTTCTCAAAATCTTACAAGCCTCGATTAAAAGGAAACGGGAACTAGCTGAAAAGGAGAAGAATTCCTGATCCCTACCAGAGGGCCAGGACTCCCAGAGTTGCCAATGTTACGATCGTGGCGGAGATGCAGACACCGGCGAGTGTCGCCAGAAGGGCCTGGCGGAAAGGAATCCCAAACAAAAAAGCCGCGGCGGCGCCGGTCCAAGCCCCGGTGATCGGCAGCGGTATGGCGACAAAGAGTGCCAAACCGACCGCTTGATACTTCTCGACAAGCCGGCCCTTTCGTCTCGTCCGCTGGAAAAGCCAGGTGAAGAAACGATCCAGCAGGGGCATCTTTCGGAGCCAATCGCTGATCGGTCCGATCCAGAGCAACAGGGGAATCACGGGAATCATATTGCCCAAGATCGCCAAAGGGACCGCCTCAACGAGTGACAGGTCCCCGCCGATCGGCGCCAAAGCCCATGGAATCGCTCCACGCAGTTCAAGGATCGGCAGCATCGCCAGAATGACGACGGTCACTTGCGGCGGCACCCCTTGAAGCGCGGCGACAATGGCTTCCCTTATGGCTTCCATCCTTCCTCCCCCACCAGCGGCACAAAGGCGCAAGCGCCGTGATTCTCCTCGTGATAATCATCTCCCCTGCGCGTAACGACAACCAAATCCTGAACACCAAGGGACCCGGTGGGAATGACCAGCCTGCCACCTTCCGCCAGTTGGCCCTTTAGGGATGACGGAAGATCGGGCGCCCCGGCCGTCACGAGGATGCCGTCATAAGGGGAGCCCTCGGCAAGCCCCTTGGACCCATCTCCGATCCTGAACCGGACATTGATCAACCCCAAGCCGGTCAGGAGATTTTGCGCCCGCAAGGACAGGGCGGCGATCCTCTCAACCGTCCAGAGATCGACGCCCATCATCGCCAAAATCGCCGCCTGATAACCCGATCCGGTTCCTACCTCTAGTACTTTCATCCCCGGAACGGGATCGAGAGCCACGGTCATCAGGGCGACCATATAGGGCTGGGAGATGGTCTGGCCTGAACCAATGGGAAGGGCCCGGTCATCGTAGGCCGATTCACATTGTTCCTGTGGAACAAATAGATGCCTCGGCGTCTTTAACATAGCTTCGATGAGCTGGGGATGATTTATCCGCCGACCTTGAATCTGCTCCTCCACCATCCGGCGGCGGCGTGCAGGGTAAGGAAGAAAAGAGGTTTCAGCCGATGTCCGCTTGAAGAAAACCATCACCCATTATTGCCGTTGAACACGGCGTCAAAATTCCATCCGCCCATTTCCTGGACCGAACGGAAATCGGTTCGATCCAGCGAAATCGGGGTGACGGAAACATATCCGGCCTGCACGGCGAAGAAGTCACTACTCTCGTCATACTTCCAATCGGGATCATCCCCACCGATCCAATAGTATGGTCGGCCCCGGGGATCAACTTTATCAATAATCACATCCCGGTACACCCGGTCACCCAGCTTTGTCACCCGGACGCCTTTGATTTCATCATAGGGAATATCTGGAACATTAACATTAAGGAAAGTTCTATCGGGGAGCCCTGTTTCAAGCAAGATGCGGGAGAGTCCTTGGGCCACACGGGCGGCGCTGTCAAAATGTTTCGGTTTCCATGAAGCGACCGATATGGCGATCGAGGGACAGCCGAGGAGACGCCCCTCCAGCGCGGCCGAAACCGTTCCCGAATAGGTGACATCGTCTCCCATATTGGGTCCGTGGTTGATGCCTGAAACAACGAGATCCGGCTTCGGTTGCAGCCTGTTCCGGATGCCTTTGACCGCCAAAAGGACACAATCTGTAGGAGTGCCGTCAACACTGAAAACCTGATCTTCATGCTGATGAACTCTCAGCGGCCGGCTGAGGGTCAAAGCATGGCTCGTCGCCGACTGTTCCCGATCCGGCGCCACAACCCAGAGATCCCCCAGGGATTCCATCCCCATTCTCAGGGCTTTTAATCCTTCCGCCCGAATTCCATCGTCGTTTGTGAGGAGAATCCGCATCTAGTGACTCCGCTCATGGCGCTCATCTTCAAGGCCGATGTTCATCTGCAGAAAGAATCCGGGTCCGAACCAATGCCGGATCCCGGATTCAAATGAGACCTGTCGGGGCGACTGGATTTGAACCAGCGACCACTTGCCCCCCATGCAAGTGCGCTACCGGGCTGCGCCACGCCCCGAACAAAATGGTTTTTTCCTACGGATCGAACACTACCAAAGGGTGGGGACTCCGTCCAGCCGGAAATCGGATCAGGGTCAATCCTCTCGATCCAGCAAGCCTCGGATCTCCTCCAATCCTTTTCGGATCTCGATCAGGATCTCCTGAGGCTCTTTGATTCCCCCCTCCTTCACCGGAGGAAGACCTTCGGGCATCTCCATCGAACGGCCTCGCATACGGGCATTGAGAAGCTTTTTCGCCCCGGCGATCGTAAACCCCTTTGCATGGAGAAGATCATGAATTGTCTCGACCAAACCGACATCCCGGGGGCGGTACTTGCGGTTCCCTCCCGCCCCCTTTTGGGGACGGAGCATGGAGAACTGAGTTTCCCAGTACCGGAGAACGTGAGGCTTTACACCGGTCCGTTCACTCACTTCACGAATGGAGTAATAGAGTTTTCCCGATTTCGTCACGGCTCTCTCCCAGCTAGCCCACCGGGAAATCTTCCTGTTCCCCGGTGAGGGAGATTTCATCCACCTCTGCCTTGGGTGGACGCAACATAAGATCTTTCAAGGCGCGTTGTGGGTCTTTGTTTTGGAACAAAATATCGTAAATTTCGCGGGCGATGGGCATTTCCACACCGGCTTCCCGGGCCAGCTTCAACGCCGCCCGGGTTGTAGGAACCCCTTCGGAAACAGAACCAAGAGTATCCAGTATCTCCTGAAGGGACTGCCCTTTGGCCAAACGGCGGCCGACCTGATGATTCCTGCTTAAGGGACTCCCGCAGGTTGTTACCAGATCCCCAAGACCGGCGAGACCCAGAAAAGTGTCCCGCCTTGCCCCCATGGCAAGACCCAGACGGCTCATCTCTGCTAGACCCCGTGTGAGAAGAGCCCCGTAACCATTATGTCCCAAGCGGAGTTCCTGGGCAAGACCTGCCGCGATGGCGATGACGTTTTTCAAGCTGACACCCAATTCAACGCCGATCAGATCCCGGCTGGTATAAACCCGGAACCCGGGACCATGAAAAAGTCTCTGGGCTCTTCTGGCCGCATCATCATCCTCTGAAGCCGCCACAATGGCTGTTGGAAGTCCGCGAAGGACTTCATCGGCTAAGCTCGGACCGGCCAGAATGGTCAGGTTTGAAACCCGGTCACCCAGTTCCGCCCGAATCAATTCGCTGGCCCGGGATCCGTCATCCTGCAAGCCCTTCGTGGCGCATACCCAGAGGGTTTTGGGATTCCAGGAAAGCGAGGAAATTCGGCGGAGAACCGGGCGCAGGAATTGGGAGGCCACAGCAATGACAATCGCATCAGCCCCTTGAAACGCCTCCTCCAAATGCCCGGTGATGGTTATCCCTTCGGGGAGAGGCCAATCCGGAAGATAGGTCGCATTAATTCTGGATTTCTGAATTTCGGCCGCCACCTTGGGATCATGATGCCAGAGCCGGCTCTGATGGCCGCATCGGGCCAAATGAATCGCAAGGGTTGTGCCCCAGTTCCCCCCCCCGATGACAGCCGTCATTTTCGGAATCTGTGCTGTCACTCTGAGCCCCCTTTCCTCCGGCCGAACCTCGATTCCTCCCCTTTCAGCAGACGACGGATATTGGAGTTGTGCCTCAAGATCCCCATCGCCGCCACAATGAGAGCCCATCCAATGAGCCAGGGGCGTTCCGCACCACCGCTCTTCAGTAAAATCAGACTCACCGGCAAAACCGCTGCCGCCGTGAGCGAGGCGAGCGAAACGATGCGGGTAATGGCGAAGAGACCGGCGAAGGCGCTCAGGGCGATGAGACAGGGCCATGGCATGAGGAGCGCGGCCGTGCCCGCCCCGGTGGCGACACCCTTGCCCCCTCGGAATCCCGCCCAGGGGGTGGTCACATGTCCGAGAATCGCCAACACACCACAAAGCGCCGGAAGATAGGCTCCATCCCCCGATCCGCCGGAAAGCGCCATCCGTCCCAGGGCCACCGCCAAGGCTCCTTTTGCCGCATCCAATAAAAAGACCATCAGACCAAGGTGGTATCCCAGGATCCGCGCCACATTGGTGGCCCCCAGATTGCCACTGCCCTGGCGCCGGATATCAACACCCTTCATCTGGCCTATCCACAGCCCCCAGGGCAGGGATCCTAAAAGATAACTAGATAGAAGAGCCAATATCCACATGTCGGTCCGATCGTATAAGCTTGGTTACTGGTTCTCTTTTTTGGAAGAACGCAGCCAGATACGCACAGGGACTTCTTTCAATCCCAGTCCATCGCGGATCCGATCCTCGAGATAGCGGAGTGTCGAGGTGCGTATCTCCGATTTGTCTTTTACATAAAGTGCGAAACTCGGAGGGCCCGTCGTGGCTTGGCGCGCGAATTTGATCTTCACCCGGGGTTCTCCCGAGCTCACGGTCAGCTCCTCCAGAAGCTCCATCAGACGCCTGGGCGGGAATACCTTTCTCCACGTATCAAGGAGTTCGAAAATCTTCGGCGCCAGCCGGCCGACCCGCTGCCCCGTCAGGGCCGAGATAAAATAAACCGGAACAAAGTCGAGAAAGGGCAGAGCATCCCGAAGATTCTTTTCAAATTCGATAGCAGTGTGCGTATCCTTCTCCACCATGTCCCACTTGTTCACTAAAATGATCGCCGCCCGGCCCGAATCCCGGATCAAGCCGGCGATCCGCTGATCCTGGCGGGCGATAGGTTGCGTGGCATCAATGAGAAAAAGGACAACCTCGGATCGTTCCAAAGCCTTGAGAGCCCGCATGGTTCCATAGAATTCAAGCGCGGGCAGCGAATGGGTGCGCCGTTTGATACCCGCTGTATCAACCAGAAGGATATTCCGTCCATGCCATTTCCAGACCAGATCGACGGCATCCCGCGTGGTTCCCGGAACACCGCTGACAATCATCCTTTCCTCACCGAGGATTTTATTGATCAGGCTTGATTTTCCGACGTTTGGTTGCCCCAGCACGGCGACCCGGACATCGGCATCCGGCGTCAACGCGGACCCACCCTCCGGCAACATCTTGACGACGGCATCCAGCATGTCGCCTATCCCCCGCCCCTCCTGTGCGGAGATCGGCAGAATCCGATCCCATCCAAGAGCTGTGAACTCGACCGCGACATTTTCAAGGGATTCCGAATCAGCCTTATTGACGACGACGAGCACCGGGGCGGAAAGGTTCTGCCGCCGGATCTCACCTGCGAACATTACATCAATGGGATGAAGCCCCTCGCGTGCGTCGGTCATGAATAAAACCAGGTCGCAATCGTGCAGCGCCTCAAAGAGCTGATGGGTGACCGCGCTCTGGATCTCTTCCTCATTCTCCGGGAGCCAACCGCCTGTATCGATCCAGGCGATGGTCAGGCCTTCCCAGATCGACTCTCCAATATGGCGGTCACGGGTCACACCGGGGACCGGGGATACGATGGCGAGCCGGCGTTTGAGAATTCTGTTGAACAATGTGGATTTGCCGACATTCGGACGGCCCACGATGGCGACAACGGGTCGGGACACGTGACTCTCCTTATATGAATTTTTACGCAAACGCCTTATGTATAACTGCTTAAATCAACCGCCGCCGCAGGATGGCCCCAGCTCGTGAGGATAACCCCCACCGCGAAATTCCAGTGAGTGAGTCGAGGCGAAGGGCTCGGCACTGACCGGTACGCCCAGAGCTTTTTCAATATCCAGGGGGCGCATGTCGTCCAGGAATAGTCCGTTGTCATTGACCGTCGCTGGTGGGAGGAAGATCCGATCCCCCAATGGGCGGCCCCCTTTGGCCCAAGCCTCAAGAGACTTGAGAATATCACATCCCGCCAAAAGACCGGCCACGGTAACGCCCCGTCCAAAGAAATGGTTCGGCACAGGCTGGATGCGAAATCTGAGCCGCCGATCCTCTCCGGTCCGCCGGAGTGCGCGTCTCAGCGTGCGGCCGAGAATCGGCGCAAAGAGTTCCCCGGTGACAAGGGTGAACTCCTTCTCGCCCCGCTGAAGCGCCCGTCCAAAGAGATCCGGCGCTTCATCACATTGCATGAAAAAATTCCTGGTGAGGCCGATTCCATTTTCCAACTGCGGGAAATCATCGTAGTGAACGGCGGGCGGAACGGGCCGCCCTACCAGCCGGTAAAACTCATCCGACAAATAAAGCCAGGTGATACCGTTCCGGCGCCGGAATCGGCGCTGCGTCGGGCGCGCTTGCATCATGATCTCACGGGCCAGCTCCGGTGTCACCGGATCAAGGGAAGAGGTTTTTTCCCGGTGATCGGTCATCCCCAAGGGGACAATGGCCAGGGATTCGACAGCGGGATAAAATTCCGCCAGGGTGTCGATCGTACGAAGCAGATCGTTTCCATCGTTATAACCCGGGCAAAGGACGATCTGCGTATGCATTCGGATATTGCCCTCTGCGAGACGTCCCAGCAAT
Source organism: Candidatus Eisenbacteria bacterium (assembly GCA_018831195.1). Taxonomy (NCBI): domain Bacteria; phylum Candidatus Eiseniibacteriota; species Candidatus Eiseniibacteriota bacterium. The sequence continues at coordinate 49,420 of JAHJDP010000053.1, forward strand.
TTGAGGATATCCCTGTCTTGCCTTGGCCGGAGGAGTCTTTTTCGAACATCGGGATCGGTCGAATGCACTGAAATGTATAAGGGCGACAGTCTCTGCCGGATGATTCGTTCGATTTCCCAATCCTTTAAATTGGTCAGTGTGATAAAATTACCGTGAAGGAATGAGAGACGGTAATCCTCATCTTTAACATAAAGGGTTTTACGCAGGCCTTCGGGATTTTGATCGACAAAGCAAAAGAGACAATCATTCCCACAGGTACGGATCTTTTCCTGTTCAAATTCGATACCCATATCCTCCCCCGCCGGGAGGTAGCACGACAGGGACCGTCGGGAGGTTTCATGCAGATACTCGATTTCAAGATCCTCATCTGCGACGCAAAAATGAAAATCGAGGGTATCGCGTACCTGTTCCCCGTTAATGGAGAGCAGACGGTCTCCGGGTTTGAGACCGAGGGATTCGGCGGGAGACCCGGGAATGACGCTGGAAATCTTCAAGGGCATCGGCGATCCACCTATCCGGCGGCCGAAAAGAAGGCCCCGGAGGCCGGGGCCAAGTTTATCAGAGCGGGCGACGAGATTTGAACTCGCGACCCTCAGCTTGGGAAGCTGATACTCTACCACTGAGTTACGCCCGCTGATGTCTGAAATATATCGTAACGGGATCCATCTCCCCCTGTCAAGCATACCTATCCTATTGATTTTCAGTCGATTCCGGTGGATTACTGAGGTATCGGGCTTGGAGATTGAATATCTTCATGGTGATTCCGTAGATCTCTCAGAAGAGCATGATCGCTGTTTCCATATCAACGGTGCGGAGAAAAAGGGGAACAAGATGAGAAGAATATTGTGGGTCGCGCTGATGGCGGTGTTTCTAACAGCCACTGGGGTTGTTGCGGGCGAGGTCGTCACAATCGATGGTGTCACACATATCAAAAATTCGGCGCAACCGGATCAGGGCATTGAAAAACTGGAACTGAAAGAGCTATGGCGTGCCGGCGGCGACACTGATGAGGCGATCTTCGGACTGATCATTAAGTGCCTCGTCGACAAAGAGGGGAACATCTACCTTTTGGACACCCAATTGAGTGAGGTTTCGGTCTATTCCCCCGAGGGTGTGAATATCAAAACCCTCAGCCGCGAAGGAGACGGACCGGGAGAGATCCGGGGACCGGCCGATATGCTCTTTCTACCCGATGGCACTCTGGGGATCCTGCAGGCAATGCCGGGTAAGATTGTCAAAGTTGATCTCGAGGGGAATCCCGCGGGGAATATCACGGCCACCAGCGGCGAGGCCGCCGAAGGACTTGTTGTCTTTACCAATGCCGCGGGAAATGAGACTGGCCTTATCATCAGCGGCGTCAAGATCACACCCGGCGAGACGGGCCAGACAAGAACCCACTTTATAGCCTCCTTTGATTTGGAGGGGAATGAAAAAGTCAGGTACTACGAACAGAATCAAATTTGGGATTTCACCAATTTCGAGCTCAGCGAGAAGAACCAATATTTCCCGCACGGGCGTTATACGGCCCTCTCCGAAGACGGGCGTGTCTATACCACCCCCTATCGCAATGACTACATCATCAATGTTTACAAACCGGACGGAACGATAGACCGGATCATTGAGCGCGAATATGAGCCGGTCAAACGGAATGAAACGGAGATGAACCTGATCAACTCGGCGATGGAGGCGGCCCGCGCTCAGTTTCCCTTCGAAATCAAAACATCCATTGAAGAGACGGAACCCGATATCAGCCGCCTCTTCGTTGATTCCGCCGGTCTGCTATGGGTCCTGACCAGCCACGGCCAACGGAATGAAAACGAGAACGTCATCGCCACGTATGATGTCTTTGATAAAGAGGGTCATTTCATCAAGCAAGTCGATGTCGCCGGTGAGGGCGACGGAAGAAAGGACTTTCTGATGTTTGCAGGCGACCACCGGGTCGTTCTCGTCACTGGACTCCTTGATGCGGCTGTCAGCATGCAAGGTCTGGCTGGCGAGGGCGACGAAGATGCGGCGCCAATGGAAATAATCTGCTTTGAGTATTAGGTTGTGCTTCGGAAATTGCATCTGAGGGGGTCAAGCGCCCGGCGGTCCATGCGGCCGCCGGGCGCTTTTCATGCTCGCCGTGGGTCTAATAGGCGTATTTCAGCTCATGACGGCGGTTTTTCGGGATGCAGCGCGTCTCAATCGTGCGGTTGTAATATTGTTTGAGCCTTCGCGGTAAGCGCGTCCGTGTGGCAAAGAGCCTCTTGGCCAGGATCTCATCAACCCGCAGCTTTCGATCGAATAAACCCAGCCTTTGCGCCGGTGACTCGCTATTATAACGCTCCGAAAAGGGCTTGATGAAATTCCTCCAGACCTGAAGGATCGCCAGCCGCTCGGCGGCGCTCTGCCGGCGCTTGCTGAAAGCGATCGTCTC
>JAHJDP010000054.1 GCA_018831195.1 Candidatus Eisenbacteria bacterium
AGCCGGACTGAGGCCCCAGCCGAAAGACTGGGAAACGCCACCGGACCCTACCGTATTCCCGGCAGCGCGGGCCGGAGCAATCCGGTCCGTGATCGAGCAGAAGTCAGCAGAGGCCATACGAGGTGTACGGCACAAACATAAACCGGCACCAAAGGGCCGAACAGGATGAGACAGGGAGGAGCCGTGGACCGCTCGACACAGGCACAGAACCCGACCGGGGGAGCCGGTGATCGGCGCGGCGACACGCAGCCGTCCCTGCACGAGAATCTCATGGAGCGTGTGGTTGACCGCGCGAATGTACAACGTGCCTGGAAACGGGTGAAAGCCAATCACGGCGCACCCGGGGTCGATGGGATGACCATCGACGATTTCCCGGCCTTTGTCCGTTCATATTGGCCTGCCATTCGCCAAGCCCTGCTGGAAGGCATCTATCAACCCTCGCCGGTGAGACGCGTGAGCATTCCGAAACCGGCGGGCCGCGGGGTCCGTCTGCTCGGTATTCCCACAATCACCGACCGGGTGATCGGTCAAGCCATCCAACAAATCCTCACGCCGATCTTCGATTCCGGCTTCTCGGAATCGAGTTTCGGCTTCCGTCCCGGACGCTCCGCCCATGGAGCCATCAGGCAGCTGCAGCAGTATCTGCGCGACAAACAACTGCTGGCGCTGATCGGCCGCTACCTGCGGGCGGGAGTCTTGGTCGGGGACGTCATCCAGGCAACCGAGATCGGAACTCCGCAAGGATCTCCGCTCTCACCGTTGCTCGCAAACGTGTTGCTGGACGACCTCGATAAAGAGCTGGAGCAACGCGGTCACCGCTTTGTCCGGTACGCCGACGATCGTGCGCCACGAAGGCGCAGAAGGGAGGTTGGAGAAAGACCAACTGACTGCAGCCATGCTGCATAGAAGATGAAGGGAGGCCCTTCGGAGCCGTCATGCAGGTGAAGGCTTCAAACCACCTTAAGCTGCTGTGGTCAAAAGCCATGGTGGTGAGCGTTAAGGAAAAGGCGAGGCGAGACTTCGTCAGGTAGGTGCCATGGAGACGAACACCGGTGAACCGCTGATAAGGTGTCGAAAGCGTAGGGATGTCATCAAAACCAGGGGGGGGTCGTTAACCTGGGATAAGCCTGGAGGAAACCTGCTTACTGTCCAGGTGGTGACCGGCATGAAGGCGGCGTGAACATGGCACAGGCTTCTGTGCGGAACGTGGGAACCTATGACTCCGATGTTAAGGGAGAAATCCAAGTGGAGGACCCACGAGGATGAGAGTACCGATGCGGAGTATAGGGGCGGAACAGCCCGTATGAGCGAAGAAATTTCTGTAATGGAAGTGGAGCAAAGGGGCTGTGTCATCTAGTTTGGAAAATCGGCCAACCAGAAAATTTGGGAGGAGCCAATGGACAAAACAAAACCGTTTGATATTTCCAAACGTGTTGTGTGGAAAGCGTACAAGCAAGTAAAAGCGAACAAAGGAGCGGCGGGAATCGATGACGAAACGATAGCCAAGTTTGAAGAGAAACTGAAAGACAATCTCTACAAGCTGTGGAATCGCATGTCATCAGGGAGTTATTTCCCACCTCCGGTCAAGGCGGTAGAAATACCCAAGAAGAACGGAGGAGTAAGAATTCTCGGCATTCCGACGGTAGCGGATCGAATAGCCCAAATGGTGGCGAAGAGGTACTTCGAGCCTGATGTGGAACCGTATTTTCACAAAGACTCGTATGGGTATAGGCCGAAGAAATCGGCAATCGATGCAGTGTCAGTGACCCGGCGACGATGCTGGCGATATGACTGGCTGCTGGAATTCGACATCAAAGGTCTATTCGACAACATCTCCCACGAGCTGCTAATGCGCGCGGTAAGAAAACACACCGATAACAAATGGGTGATTCTGTATATAGAGCGATGGCTCAAGGCGCCATTTGAAACGGAAGACGGAAGGGCAATAGAGCGAAGTTCGGGGACACCCCAAGGGGGAGTCGTCAGCCCGCTGCTATCGAATCTCTTCCTTCACTATGTGTTTGATAAATGGATGGAGAGGAACCGCCCTCAAAATCCATGGGTGCGATATGCGGATGATGGAGTGGCCCACTGTAGAACCAAGGTAGAAGCCGAGGAATTGCTAATACAATTGCAGATGCGGTTCAGGCAATGTGGATTAGAGCTGCATCCCGACAAAACAAAGATCGTATACTGCAAAGACGATGATCGTCGAGGAGAAAATCCCGTGCAGAAGTTTGATTTTCTGGGATACACATTTCGTCCACGGCGTTCAAAGAATCGTTATGGTAAATTCTTCATAAACTTCACACCGGGTGTCAGTCGCAAGGCTTGCAAGGCCATG
>JAHJDP010000055.1 GCA_018831195.1 Candidatus Eisenbacteria bacterium
AGATCGATCGGAGCGCCTACTGCGCCGGGAAGATGACAAAACAGGACCCACTGAGTGGAAGTTTATGGCGGAGAACTGCCAGGCAAGGCTCTCAGAACAGTCTTGTCGGTCCTTTCGAGATCGGATATCATCATCGTGGCAGCTGCGAGGGGGCGGGCAGGGGCAAAGGGGCGTTGAAATTTCCTATTGGCTTGGACGAAGAGCCTGCGTCTGCATGTTCTTGACAAGTCCGCCTCCTATGAGCCTCTAGACACCACGTCCGTCATGGACAGCATTATGATCCCAAGTCGGAAGTTCGAAAGCATCGGTCCGGCTGGCCAACCGGCCATTGCCAACATCGATGAGGACGACTTTCTTGAGATCCTGGTACCGACGGATGGGGGCTACTTGGCGTGTTTCGAATGGGATGCCGATGCTGATAGTGGACGCGCTGAACGCGGATGGCCGCAGCTATTCGCAGATCTACCACTGACACCAACGATTGCCGACATAGATGCTACCGGTAATCTGGAGTTAATCGTCCAGGACAGGAGTGGTTGGGTTCATGTCTTTGAGCTGCTGGGCACTGCCTCAGAAAACGAACTGCCTTGGTCCCAGTATGGTCATGACCCGCGAAACACCTTCAACGCCGCGACGTCCTTAGGTTTGAAGAAGGAACAGAAGCTGCCGGATGATGAAGCCAAACCGGTTGAGTGGAAATTGCGTGTGGGGCCAAATCCAATTCTGAAGGGTGACTTATCGATTAGCTTTGAACTTCCGCGCCCGGGCAGGGTGTTGGCCGAGGTGTTTGACGTAGGAGGCCGGCAGGTCAAAACAGTAATTGATGAACGCTATCGGGCGGGGAGATATCGAGTCGTGTGGGACGGCCGCGGCCAGCAAGGAACACTGGTGGCGAGCGGTGTTTACTTCTTGCAAGTCAAGGCTCCTGAGAGGGTTGACGTTCGGAAGATCATGGTGGTAAGATAGTTAGCCTAAAGGGAGACGATCGTGCGGCTTGGCTTGCTAGGGCTTTAGAGGGGGTGATGACAATGAGACAAAGCCTTTTGTTATGCGCAGCAATTCTATGCGCGACACTGCCTTTGGGGATACGGGCCGATCTCCTACGGGTGCCGGATGAGTACTCGACCATCACGCTGGCGTGCGAGGATGCCGTTTCGGGTGATACCGTGGCGGTGAGCGCGGGCCTCTACCACGAAGATGCCTACGTGAATCCGGGAGTCAGCGTGATTGGCATGGTGCCGGATTCAACGGAGGTTCATGTTTCTCCCCTGGACTATCAGGGCCCGTTTACTATTCTCGAAGGGACTGATGCGACATTGATCGAGAACATGACGATCCTCGGGGGCCTGAATCCCACTTTCTACAATGGCAATCCGAATACAGTCATCAAGCGTTGCTTCATCGTAGCGGGAGACTCTGGTAGCTACGTAGCTATAGTGGGCGCAGATCTGACTATTAAGTCGTGTTTCATTTGGTGGAGCTCATGGTCTGATAATCTGTTCTGGTTCAACGGACCATTTGATGTTCTAATTGAAGACTGTGTCCTCCGGGGGAATGGTCTCAATTATTGGAACGTTCCCTCGGGGACACGGATCAATCTGAAGAATAATACGATTGACGATTCCATTTACTTTTACGTTGAGTTCTCGACGGATTTTTCTCTTATCTTCACTAACAATATAATGAAGTATGTGCAGTGTGGCGATGTCCAGCCGGATACCCTTGAGTGGCGTTACAATGATTTTGTCGAGCCCGGAGGGTGGCCCAACTGCGGCGAACAGGCCGGCAATTTCTCGGCCGATCCGCTGCTCTGCGATCCAGACGGGGAGGTGGCGGATTATCGCCTGGAGCCGGAGAGCCCATGCCTGGGCGCCGGTGAGAACGGAGAGGACGTGGGCGCACGGCTCGGGATCTGCTGGGATCCCTCGGGAGTCGGCGATGAACAAGCGTCCGGCCTGGACTCTCGGCTTCGAGCCTACCCCACGGTGATTGGCGGCGATGGCTGCACGCTCGGGCTGACCGGCCAATCCGTGGACCTTTCGCCTGCCGTTGAGGTCCTCGACGTCCTCGGCCGGCGATGCGCGACCGTGACCCTATCGCCACGCGCCGGTGCAACCTTCACTGCGCGCTGGCCGGGAACCGACGATCAGGGCCGCAAGCTTCCCGCTGGTGTCTACTGGCTACGACCTACGGGGAGGACGGACGTCTCGACGCGAGTGCATATTGTGAGGTGATGATTCTGGCGTCGCCCGGCATGCGTAATGTCCAAAAACTGGATTGAGGACTAAATCGCTCTCCAAGTTTTCCTTCCGCCGCTTTGTGGTTTGCGGATGGGAAAGGGGCGGATGCCTCGGGAGAGCGCCTGCGCTTCGAGCCACTCCCTCCGCCCACAACGGCGGATGTCGAGGAGCTGACGCTGGAGATCGGCCGCCGCATGAGCGAGCGGGTGGCGGCGGCGTGGGAGGCGGACGGCAGCGACTACCTCGATCCCGACCTTGCCGCGCTGTGCGACGCCTTCTTCTTTGCGCGCAACGCCCCATTGGGAACGCGCTCGGGCCCCCGCCTGCCGGGGATCGGCGGGGAGGAAGAAGACGCGGGAGGTTTCTCAAGCAAGCCTCAGTGCGCCTCCATGGCCGGATTCTTCTTGCATGCCGCGCAGTCGGTCCCTGCGTGGGACCGTGAAGCGCTGGAGCGGCTGCTGCGCTACGGGTTGCGGGCGCCGTTTTCCCAAGAGCGTCTTTCGCTCAGCCCCGAGGGGAAGGTTGTGTATCGTTTGCGGCGGCCGTGGCCGAATGCCAACGGCGCCACACATCTGATCCTCGATCCCTTGGACTTCCTGCGCCGCCTGGCGGCTCTTGTCTCCTTTCCCTACAGCGTAAGCGGTCAT